>JAKAUF010000354.1 GCA_021827785.1 Acidobacteriota bacterium
GCCCGACGTCAACGCGGTGCTGAAGGAAGGCGGCACGCGCGCCAGCGGCGGCCGCGGCCGGCGGCGGCTGCGCGCGGCGCTGGTGGTCAGCGAAATCGCCTTCGCCCTGGTGCTGCTGAGCGCGGCGGGGCTGCTGATCACCAGTTGGATGCGGCTGGAGGGCGTGGCGCCGGGCTTTCAGCCCAACCACGTCCTGACCATGCGCCTGGCCATGGCGCCCAGCCGCTACAACAGCGCGCTGGCCGTCGCCAACTTCGAGAGCGAACTGCTGCCGCGTTTGCAGCGTTTGCCCGGCGTGCGGGCGGCGGCGCTGTCGGACGACCTGCCGTTGCAGGGCTGCCCGGATCTGCCCTACGAAATCATGGGCCGGCCGTCGCCGCCGCGCAACAATATGCCCGACGGCTATTACCACGTCGTGGCCGGGAACATCTTCGCCGCCCTGGGCATTCCGCTGCTGCGCGGCCGCGCCTTCACCGCCGCCGACAATGCGCATTCCCAGGGCGTGGTCATCATCAATGAGGCGGCGGCGCAACGCTGGTGGCCGCATCAGGATCCGGTGGGCCAGGCGATCTGGATCGGCAAGCCGATCATGGGCCCGGCGCTGACCGACCCCGGCCCGCGCACGATCGTCGGCGTGGTGGGCAATCTGCATCAGGGCTCGCTCGGCCACCGGCACATTCGCGACGCGCTCTACGTGCCGGAGTCGCAGGTGCCGGACGCGCTGATGGCGGAGTTCGTCAAGCTGCTGCCGCCGGCGGTGGTGCTGCGCACGGCGGGCGATCCCGCCGCCGTGACCGCGGCGGCGGAGCGCCAGGTCTGGGCGGTGGACCGCTCCATCCCCATCTACCAAGCCCGCACGCTCAACCAGATCGTCGCACGCTCCAACGCGCCGCAGCGCTTCAACGCCCTGCTGCTCGGCATCTTCGCCGTGCTCGCGCTGGCGCTGGCGGCGGTGGGCATCTACGGCGTCATGGCCTATTCCGTGGCGCAGCGCCAGCGGGAGATCGGCATCCGCATGGCGCTGGGCGCGGAGCGCGGCCGCGTGCTGCGGCTCATCTTGGGCGACGGCCTTAGGCTGGCGGTGCTGGGCGTGGTCATCGGCTGGGCCGCGGGCCTGGCCCTCACCCGCCTGCTCGCCAGCTTATTGTTCGGCGTCAAAAGCTGGAATCCCGCCATCTTTATCGCCACCGCCGTCGCCCTGACCGCCGTGGCCGCACTGGCCAGCATCATTCCCGCCCGCCGCGCCGCCGGCGTGGACCCCATCCAAGCTCTGCGCAACGAATAGCCGCATTCGCGCCCGCCCCGATGCAACAAAGATAGTGGGATAGCCGTCGCGGCTGTCGGTTTCCCGCCGCCCAGGAGGGCGACGGCACGCAGGGCGGGAGCCCTACCCCACGATGGGCGGTGCGTGCCTCCGGCTGGCGTGGGGCATACCTCCTGCTTGCGTGCGGTCGCGCTCGGCGCGGCCGGTCCGGGTGCGTGGAATAGGCTTCAGCCTGTGTGCCGCGGGCTTCAGCCCGCGGGCGCCATGCCGTCTACCCCGCCCTAAGCGCAGGCGAAAGTGGGATAGCCGCCTCCGCAAGCGACCCGGCGATAGAATGATTGTCATAACCGCTCGCTGGGGCACCTGCCATGCGCACCGCCGAATTCGCCGCTTCGCCCGCCGCCGCCCGGCTCAACCTGCGGCTTCCGGTGCCGGAAGAGGGCGCGCTACGGCTGCCGGCTGGGTTGCTCCCGTCCAGCGACCAGGAACTGTTCGCCCTCTGCGCCGAGAATCCCGGCTTGCGGATTGAACGGGAAGCCGGTGGAGAATGGATCGTGATGCCGTCCACCGGTGGTTACTCGGGCCATTGGGGAATTCGCGTCGCCGCACAGTTGCAGAATTGGGCCGACCGCGACGGCTCCGGCGTCGTTTTCGGCTCCAGCACCGGGTTCCGCATTCCAGGCGGTCTGGCCCTACGCGCCCCCGACGCCGCCTGGGTGCGCCGCGACCGCCTCATGGCCCTGAGCGAGCGCGAGCGCCGCGGCTTTTTGCCGCTCTGCCCAGACTCTCTGATCGAGATCGCCTAGCCCAGCGACCGCCGCGCCGACCTCGATGCCAAGATGGCCGAGTACCGCGCCTCCGGCCTGCGGCTCGGCTGGCTGATCCTTCCCGATTCGCGCAGCGTTGAAGTCTGGACCGCCGCGGAGACGACGGCGCTGGCAGCGCCCGCTACGATCTCCGCCGACCCACTGTTGCCCGGCTTCGTGCTCGACCTCGCCGCCATCTGGCAGCCGCCATTCTAGGTCCCTCGCCGCGCCACTCGGCGGCATCACGGACGCAACCCGCGCAGGGCCGGGGCGGGCCCGCGCCATTCAATAATCCAACGCTGCGCTCAAGCCCGACGCCGTGCGGCGGCGGGTCGCGGGCTCTGGCCGAGGGCGTTACGCTGCGGCGCCTGACGCAGAGGCAAGAACAAGGTTGGAGACGCTGCGCCCGCCGGGGCATGCCGCCATTGCCCATCTTGCGGCGGAGACGCCGCGAGGAAATGGGCCGTGATGTGCCGCAAGATGAAACGGATCGCATCCTCGCTCTGCGGGCAAGGACGGCACTGGAGATGGTAGACGGCCCGGTACAAGATCCGCTGGCCCCGGGCGTAAGGCCCCAACCGGTGCTGGCCGTTGGGTGCGAGGCGAAGAACAGGAGAAGCAGTCCGTTCGCACATGCTTGCACCTTCTTGCATGCCGAGAGCCACACGCGTCCGCGGTTGTCGTGCTGCACGTAGCGCGGCAACCGGGAGAGCCCGGTGCGCGTGCGGGCCGGAGGTGGGAAGTCCGGCTCGGCCCCGCCGCGCGCGGCGTTCGACAATGGCTCCGAAAGGCGCGGCGTCCGACAATAGCTCCGCAAGGCTCGGCGCCGAACCATGGGCGGCGGAGCCACAGCATCCGGAACGAGGGAACGTAGTCAGCCGGGGGCAGGGCGCAAGCGCGCAATGCTCCGTGGGGCTCTCTGCCCAAAACATGGGTGCTCTGCCCAAGCGGATCGTGGCAGGAACCGTTGGCTTGCCGTCGCCGGCGCCGCGGGTTTTTCCCGCAGTGTGTTTCTCGGCGGCGTCACCGAATGGCCGGCCGATCCGCCGCGAGGTCAGGCGAGCTCGGCCGATGGCGCGGTGAGCGGCGGCGCCGCTAGGAGCCGGGCGGCGGTGTTGGCCGGCTCGCGTTGGCTGGCGCGGCGGCGTCCAGCCGCAGGCCGGCGAAAAAAGCCCGCTCAGCGGCGATGGCTTGCGATCGGACCGAGACCGCGGTGTCCAGCAGGACGAAACCGTACAAGGTTGGAGCCATGCGGCCAAGGTGCCGCGCCAGACGAAAATATTGCACCTTGGGCGACTTGCGTCGCGGCGGCACCCGCGGCGTTTCGAAGGCCAGGCCGGGGTATCTTGGCCCGCGCCAGGCGAAGACCGTGATCAGACCATAGCCGCCACCTTCCGGCTGGTAATAGCCCGGCTGCGACTCGGCATAGCCGCGGCAGCGGGCGACGGGACAGGCCGGCGGCGTGACCGCAGTTAGGCGCGCGCCGCCGGTGCGAATCCGGGCGAATTGGTCCAGCGATTCACCGGGATGCGACGGCTGCACCATCAGGAGCAAATGCGGCGTGACCTCGGCCGTGCGCCCGCGGAACGGGCCCAGCGCGACGGCGACGGCGCAGGTGTCATTGTGCAGCGGGTAAAACAACCACTTCCATTGTTTGCCGATGGGAAGCGCAAGACCGCAGGCGTCGCTGGAATAGAGCATTCCGGAGGGGGTTCGTTCCCCGCTCCAGACCTTGGCGGGCGCGTAATCGCGGCCGGCAACGGCGCGCTGCGTCAGGGTCCGCGCTTGGCGCAGCACCGCGCGGTCGCCGGCGCTGGACGCCGCGTGCTCGCGTTTTAGTCGTCCCTCGGCGTAGAGCGCGTGCTCCGGCATATCGGCGAACATGGCGCACTCCGCATAGGAGCGCCAGAAGCCTGGGGCAAGGCGGCGGGACGGGAACCGGTGCTCCACCTGGAGCAGCAGGGTCATGCCCTGGGCGCTGC
>JAKAUF010000441.1 GCA_021827785.1 Acidobacteriota bacterium
GCGGCTGGGAATCCACTCGGTGGATCTCGGGCTGCCGGCGGCGGGCCCCCGCGCCTACGCCGACGTGCTGCGGCTGGCCCAGGAAATCGTGCGCGAGCGGCTGCCGCTGCAAGCTAACTGCGCGGTGCGAACGCTGGAAAGCGATATTCGGCCGCTGGCGGAGATCAGCCAGGCGACTGGGCTGCCGATCATGGCGGCGGCGTTCATCGGCTCCAGCCCCATCCGCCGGCTGGCGGAGGACTGGTCGGTCGAATATCTGGCGGAAACCGCGCGGCGCGCGGTGCGCTTCGCACGCCAAGCCGGCCTGCCGGTGATGTTCGTCACCGAGGACACGACCCGCTGCGATCCGGAGACGATGCGCCGGCTCTATGGCGCGGCGCTGGACGAGGGCGCGGAGGTGGTGGTCGTTTGCGATACCGTGGGCCACGCCACGCCGGCGGGAGTGCAAGCGCTGTTGCGGTTCGTTCGCGAGAACATTTTGCCCAGCGGGGCGACGGTGCGCCTGGATTGGCATGGGCATTCCGACCGGGGATTGGCGGTGGCCAACTCGCTGGCGGCGGTGGCGGCGGGGGCCAACGGCATTCATGGCTGCGCATTGGGCATCGGGGAGCGGGTGGGCAACACGCCGCTGGACCAAGTGATGGTGAATCTGCGGCTGATGGGCGCCATGGAAGGCGACCTAACCGCGCTGGGAGAATATTGCCGGACGGTAAGCCGGGCGACGGGCGTGCCGGTGCCGGTCAACTATCCGGTCTTTGGCGCCGACGCCTTCCGCACGGCCACGGGAGTGCACGCGGCGGCGGTGGTGAAGGGCCTGCGCAAAGGCGACCTGGATTTGGCTGATCGCGTGTATTCCGGCGTGCCCGCGCGCTGGTTCGGCCGCCAGCAGGAAATCGAACTGGGGCCGATGAGCGGCAAGTGGAACGTGATTTTTTGGCTGGAGCGGCACGGCTACGCGGCGGATGAAGCCGGCGTGGAATATTTGCTGGCGGAAGCGAAACGGGCCACGGCGGTGCTGCGGGACGCGGAGATCGAAGCAGCTTGGACGCGCCGGCCTGCCGCCGCCAATCGCGGATCCGCCTAGCCGTTTCCGTATTGCGCCGCTTTTCTGCCCGTCCCGGCGCGGAACCGCAGTTTTTGGCGGCTTCACCTCGGATGCGTGGAGGCGCGCTCCCGATAGCCGTCCCTCACCTCCCATAACGCAAGCAGAGCGATGAGCAGCCAAGCGGCGGCCGCGCCAGCGCTCCAGCCGAAGGGGCCGCAGACTATCGCTACGGCCAGCAAACCCTCAAACGCCCGTTGCCGGGCGGGCATGCGACGGCGCGCGTCGAGCACCAGCACCGCCGCAATCATTAACCCCACTGCCGGTGAAAACCAGGCGCTGGCCGGTGAGCGGCCCGGGAGCGGGATGCTGGTGACGTGACCAGAGCGCAGCGCCCCGATGGCGAGGAATACAGCGCCGACGGCGGCCGCTAAGCCAAGGCGAGGGTGCCTGCGGAGGATGAGGACCGCTGGCGGCTGGGGTGGCTCCGGCGCGCCGCCGCGATCCAGGGCAATTGCCGAGCGGAATGCTGCGACTGCGATCAAGCTGCTGGCCAATAGCACGCCCAGACCGAACGGAAGGAGAATTCCCAACACGACGAGCGGCGTCGCCGCGACGGGATAACCGAACAGCACCGCGCCGGCCAGGTAGCCCGCTCCGGGGACGCAGACCAGCGAACACCACGCGCCGGCTCGCGCGAGTCGCGATTCGTGGAACACCAACTGCATTTCTCCCACCCAATCGGACCCCATAAACCGCCATAATACGCCCCGGGATGACCACCACGCCGAAGCGACACGGGGAGCAGAACGCCCTATGCTGGGAACGAGATCGGCCGCAAGGGGAGATCGGGGATGGCCAAAGTGCATCGCTGGGCGGTTCACAACGGGGCCGTGGTGGAAGCCGACGGGATACGGCTGTCGGCGTTCCAAACCGGGCTATTGAGCGGCTGGGGGCTGTTCAGCACGCTGCGCATATACGCCGGCATACCCTTTGCGCTGGAGGATCATATCGCGCGGCTGCGCGGCGACGCGGAGCGTCTGTTCGTGCCGGCGGAGGCGTCGCTGGCGGCGCTGCCGGAGGCGTTTGCGGCGCTGATTGCGCGCAACGCCGCCCCGGCCGCCGGCAACGCGGCGGCGGCGGCGGAGCCGGCCGCCGCGTTCAACGCCATGGCGCGCGTCTATGTAATCCGCAACCGCGGCGGGCTGTTTGACCGGCCGGGGGAACGGGACGCGGATTGGCTGGTTTTCACCGCCGACCTGCGCGAGTGGGGTCCGACGGCGAAGCTGCGCGTGGTGCCGCATGGCCGCCATGCGGCGGCGCCGTTGGCGGCGGTCAAGTCGCTGAGCTGGGCGGCGAATTTGGCGTGTCTGGAAGCAGCGCGGCGGGACGGCTTCGATGATGCGCTGCTGCTGAACGAGCGGGGCGAGGTGGCGGAATGCACCTCCGCCAATATCTTTGCGGCCCGTGGCGGCGTGCTCTACACGCCGCCGCTGGACTCGGGAGCGCTGGCGGGCGTGAGCCGAAAGGTGATTTTGGCCGGCTGCGCCCGGGCGGGGGCGCCGGTGCGGGAAGCTCCGCTCCGGCGGGAGGATCTGCTGCAAGCGGACGAGGTCTTCATTACCTCCACCACGCGCGAGGTGCAAGCCGTTAGCCAACTGGATGACGCCGCGCTGCCCCCGCCGGGGCCGCTGACCGCCCACGCACGGGCGGTTTTGCGCGGCGAAGTCGAAAACTATGTGGCCGCGCAACGCCGCGCCGCCGCGCCGCGCAACATACGCGGGGTTGGAGCATAAGCGCGAAACCTCGCCGCGCGCGCACGCTACAATCCCGAGATGGAGGTTTCGACCGCAACGGCCATGGCTACCCGGCGCAAACCGGTGGTGGCGGCAATTTTGGACCCCGCGGCGGTGGGACTGCGGCCCGGGGTGCCGTATCCGCTGGGCGCGACCTGGGACGGCAACGGGGTGAACTTCGCCCTCTTCGCCGAAAACGCGGAAAAAGTGGAGTTATGCCTGTTTCAGTTCCACGGCATTGAGGAAGGCCGCATCACGCTCAGCGAACAGGTGGACCGGGTGTGGCACGGCTATGTTCCCGGACTGCATCCGGGCACGGATTACGGATACCGGGTCAGCGGGCCGTATCAGCCGGAGCGCGGGCACCGCTTCAATCCCGCCAAGCTGCTGGTGGACCCCTACGCCAAGGCGATCGCCGCCGGGCCGGTATGGGACGACTCTCTGTTCGGTTACCGCGTGGCGCGCAAGCCGAACGACTTGACCTTCGACACGCGGGACAGCGCGCCGTTCGCGCCGCGGAGCCGGGTCATTGATCCCGCCTTCGACTGGGACGGCGACCGGCCGCCGAAAACGCCGTGGAATGAAACCATCATTTACGAGCTGCACGTCAAGGGTTTCACCCAGCGGCATCCGGACATTCCGGCGGAAATGCGCGGCACCTACGAGGGGCTGTCCCATCCAGCGGCGATCGCCCACCTGAAAGCCCTGGGGGTGACGGCTGTCGAACTGATGCCGGTGCACCACCGCATCACCACGCGGCCGCTCGCCGACCGGGGCTTGAGCGATTACTGGGGCTACAACACCATTGGCTTTTTCGCCCCCGACCGGCGCTTCGCCGCGGCGGGAGCGGATCCGGTGCGGGAGTTCAAGGCGATGGTGCGGGCGCTGCACCGGGCGGGGCTGGAAGTCATTCTGGATGTCGTCTACAACCACACCGCCGAAGGCAACCAGTTCGGTCCGACGCTGTGCTTCCGCGGGGTGGACAACGCGGCGTATTACCGGCTGGAGGACGACAACCCGCGCGCCTACACCGACTTCACCGGCTGCGGCAACACCTTGAATATGCGGCATCCCCACACTCTGCGGCTGATCATGGACAGCCTGCGGTACTGGATCACGGAAATGCACGTGGACGGCTTCCGCTTCGATTTGGCGGCGGCGCTGGCCCGCGAGCTGCGCAGCGTGGACCGGCTAG
>JAKAUF010000108.1 GCA_021827785.1 Acidobacteriota bacterium
CGGTGCTCCTCGTCGCGCCCGAGTTCCCCTACCCACCGCGTCATGGCGGGACGGCCGACGTGTGGGAGCGCTTGCGCACGCTGCACCGGTTGGGCCGCACCGTTGACCTGCTGGCGACGGTCAAAGCGCCCCCTTCCGCCGACGCGGTCGCGGCGGTGCGGGAGCTGACGCGCAATTGCTGGTGGGTGCCGCGCACCCGCCGCTGGGGTGACCATTTCCACTTAGACCCGTTCCAAGCCGTCTCGCGACGGGCGCTGGTGCGGGCGGAGCTGAGCGAGAGCTATGAGTGGACCGTTCTTGAAGGGGACTGCATGGCGGGCGTGCTGGGCAACCCGCGGCTGCGAACGCGGCAGGTCGCCTGGCGCGTGAACAACGACGAACCCGGCTATTTCTGGCAGTTGGCCCGCGCGGCGAAGGGGCCGGCCAGCGCCTATTACGCGCTGGAGGCGGTTAAGTTTGCCGCTTGGACCGCGCGACTGCGGCGGCAGGCCGGCTGGCAGGTATGGTTCGCCGCGGACGGCGAGCAGCGGCAGTTTGCCGCGCGCGGCGCCGCCTTTGCGGCGCGGAGCCGATGGCTTCCCTCGCCGATGCCGCTGGACAACGTGGCCGCGCCGCACGCCGGGGCGGGAGGCGCCCTGTTCGTGGGCTCGTTATTCATGCCCAACAACCGGGCCGCCGTGGACTGGTTCTTGCGGCGGGTGCATCCCAAGATCCACCTGCCGGGTTATTCCCTGACGGTCGCCGGGAACGTACGAGGCGGGGAGATCGAAGCGCTGCGCCGCCGCATTGCGATGACCCCCAACGCGCGGCTGGTTGCCAGCCCGGACGAGGCCCAGTTGCGCGCGCTCTAT
This sequence comes from Acidobacteriota bacterium, assembly GCA_021827785.1. Taxonomy (GTDB): domain Bacteria; phylum Acidobacteriota; class Terriglobia; order Terriglobales; family SCQP01; genus JAKAUF01. The sequence continues at coordinate 852 of JAKAUF010000108.1, forward strand.
GCCCAGTCCCGGGTGTTCGTCAATCCCATGCGGCAAGGGGGCGGGATCGCGTTAAAGACGCCGCACGCGCTGCTGGCCGGCCTGCCCGTGGTGACCACAACCCTGGGGGCGCGCGGCTCAGGGCTCCAGGACCAGGAGCACCTGGAAGTGGCGGATGCGCCGGCCGAGTTCGCCGCGCGCGTCGCGCGGGTGTGGGCCAATCCGAGCGCCGCCATGGCACAGGTGGCCCGCGCCCAGGCATTCATCCGCCATAGCTTTGATCACGACCGGCTGCTGGCCGAGGCCTTGACGGCGCTGCCGGCGCCGATGGCCGGAGCATGAACCCCCGCCCTATTGCAGCGCCCAGAGGTTCCACGCCGCGGTCGCGGGCGTGATGGCGGCGGAGGTGGGATTGCATAACCGGACGGTGGCCTGGCCGGCGGCGCTGATCCAGGCCGACCAGACCAAGTTGCTGCTTCCCAGACTGGCGGCGGGCGAGGCCACAACCGCGGCATTGGCGCTGGCGTTTGCCAGCGGCACGCTCTGCTCCTGGCAACTCTGCGCGGCGACGGAGGTGAAGCTCAGAGTGGCGGTCGCGTTCAACATCTGATGCAGGGCGCCGCCGCCGCCGACGCTCAGGCTGCCAAAGCTGGCTTGGCCACCCGGATCGGAGAGCTGGCCACCCGACGCCAGGGTTAGTTCGTCCTGGCCATTGGCGCCGATGGCCAGCGTGCTGGGCTGGGATGGGTCCACGGCAAGGTAGGGGCCCGCGCTCCCGCCGTTGGTCTGCCACTGCAGCACGGTGCGCGAACCTTGGGTGCCAATGGTCACACCGTTGCGGGCGACCGTGGCGCCCAGGCCCTCGGAGCCCAGCCGGGCGGATCCGAATACGGTTTCGTTCGCGCTGACCGTCAGGGTTTGGCTGGTGGGGTCCAGCACCATGCCGTGGCCGGCAGGCCCGAATCCACCGGCCATGGCCTGGACCGCGCCGGCGGGGGCAGCCGTGTCGCCGAGCAGGCTGAGTTGTCCGGTGCTGTTCCACTGCACAAACGCTTGCAGCGTTGAGCCGAAGCTGTCCACGCGGATGCCGTTGGCGCTGAGGTCCGCGCCGCCGCTCGCCAAGATGTACTCCGGCCAGGTTCCCGAGCCGGCGTCGGAGAGGAATTGCCCGCCGGTGATTTGCAGCTGTCCCGCGCTGGCGGTAATGAACGGCAGCAAATTGCTGTTCTCCCAGTGGCTGTTCACGGAGGTGAAGATGGTTGGCGCCGTGAGCGTCACCGCGGTTGCATTGAAGTCGAAGGAGCAATTCACGGCCTCGACTTCGTCGCCTTGATCCGCAATCGCGATGCCCGTGGCGGAGTCGGCGAAGAAGTCGTCTATCAGCGAGATCATTTCCCCGCTGTTGCTCTGGCCCGCCGGCAGGAGCAGGGCGGTGCCGGCGTCCTCGAAATAATCATGGGTGAGGCGGATGGAGTAGGCGTTGTTGCCCAAGCTCACGTTGCTGCCGAACTGGCGGACCGTGACATGGTCTAGGGTGAACCCAGCGGCTCCGGTAGCAGTGCCGCTGGGCGGCCCGATTTGGATGCCAATGGTCGGGGTCGGACCGCCGGCATGGCTGTTGCCGCCGGGGCCGTCCACGTACAGGTTATATAGCCCGGCCATCGGCCAGTCGGCCAGGCCGGTGCCCTGCGGGTAAGCGACCGTAAGCAGCGTGCCGGATGCAGCGAGGTCGTAGATCAACGACTGCGGTCCTTCGCCCCGGATGGCGCCCATCGTGCCCATGGTCTGGGGAGCGCTAATGTTGAGGGTGTAGGGGCCTAACAGCAGGGTAAAGGGTGCGGTTACGCCGGCAAACATGTTCTCCGCGGCGTAGACGTTGGACCCCGCCGGGACCAGGCCGCGGGCGTCGCAAACCCCGCCGGTGGCGGGCAAGGCCCGCAGGCAGGCATTGATCTGCGCCCCCGCATCGGACCCGGGGAATTGGTCGGCGTATAGGATGGTCGCGATTTCCCGGGCCTGCACGCCAGGGCCGCTGGGTTGGATCGCCGCGGCCCGGGTGTAAGCGCCGTTGATCCATCCGTACCAGGCGTAATCGCCCTGGCGCTCATCCAGGATGGACGTCTGCGGGCCACCGGAAGCGGAGGCGATCGCCGCCCCGCCGCCGCTCCAGTCGGGTGTAAGCACCACCGTGCCTCCCGCCGCGCCAAGAAAGTCAATCGCCTCCTGGAGGCCATCGGTTGCCGCGGAGACCAGCAGCCGGCCGTGATGGGGGTATTGGAAATCGGCGGCGGCGGTGCAGGATCCAGCGGCCCCCAGATGGCAGTTGGATGCCGTCAGGACGACGGTCTCGGTGTCGGCGCCATCTTGTACCGTTACCGGCACGCCGGCGTTCCAAGGTTCGAACGCAGTTCCGTCGGGCAGGGTCAGGGAGGAGACATCGAAGGTGAGTTGTCCCGGTCCGCTGCCGGCAGCCGAGACGCTGGCCACCAGGCGCCAGGCGAACTGGCTGGCGACGGCCTGGCCCGCCATCTCATACCGCGTCAGGCCCTGCGCGGCGACCGGCAAGCCCAGCGCCAGCACGATGCTGAGCGCACCCAAAAGGTTCGCGCGAATTTGGTTCATCGGATTTCTTCCCCCAGCTATCCTGGATGCAGCCGGGTGACTGGGAGTGTGTCTGTGAACTCCCCCGCCCAGTGACGAAGGAGGTTCCCCGCGGCCGATGGCGCCGCGGCGTGCTCCGCGGCCTGCGCTTTCCCAAGGAACCCGCCGGCGGGCAGGCTGTAGCGTGCGGCAATGAGCGCGGCATTGCTGGCGGCGGCGGACATCTGCCCCAGCTCGCCCGCGCGGGGGCAGTAGTTCGGATTGCCATGCTGCGCCGGAAGGCTCTGCAAGTTTCGCCGCCAGCGCGTTCACCCGCGGCTTGTGCCCTGAGTGAGTGGGCCAAGACCCAACATAACTGTGCCAGCATTATAATTTTGGGCGCGGCGAGGAATCCGGTGCGATGAGCCGGCGTTGGGAATCAAGTGGCCGCCGGACGGGCCGCTGGTCCTCGGCCAGGACGCCAAGCCGCCGACTCTAGAGGAGAGGCTGGGCTGGCTGGAGGCGGCGAATGTTCCTACGCGTAAGGGGAGCTTGCAATGAAACTGCTCGCCGCCGGCGGTGCCGGCGACGCAAGACCGGTGCTAAACCCTAGGCCG
>JAKAUF010000190.1 GCA_021827785.1 Acidobacteriota bacterium
TGCTGAGCTATTCGCAGTTGCGCCGCATCGTGCATTACGTCAAGCAGCTTCCCGCTTTGGACACCGGCGCCGAGCTGCCCCCGCCCAGCGCGGCGGCACGGAAGGCCCAGGGCTGGATCTCACAGCAATTGGGCATCCTGCAACCGGGAGCCTCTTTGGTGCGCCGATTCTCCAATCAGGGCATGTATCCCGTGCGCATCGCCGGCCAGCCCGCGGCGGTCGCATACATTCTGGTCGTGCCCAGCCCTTACACAGTAGTCACGGGTCCGCGCGGCAACTATCGCCTGCCGCCGGCCCTGCCGGGACGGTATGAGCTGGTGGTCTGGCACCCGGGCAGCCCGGTCCAAACCCGCGTCGTCAACCTGCGTTCCAATATGCGGATCAATCTGCGTGTGCCATGAATTTGGCCGGCCCGGCGGCGGCGCCGGGCCCGGCAAGGAGGACTCCCATGTTGTCCGCCAACCATTCTCCAGCCCGCTGGCGCACCGCCCTGCTGGCCGTCATTCTGCTGGCGGCGGGCAGCGTGGCCGCCTCCAAGCCTTCCGGCGGCGGCCACGGCGGCGCCCGCGCCGCCGCTGGACGCAAGGTTTACATGTCCAAGTGCGCCGTCTGCCACAAGGACAACGGCGCCGGGCACAGCTATCTAGGGCCCAAGGCCAATCTGCGCAGCCCCGGGGTCCAGCGCCAAACCGATGCGCAACTGGTCGCGATCATCAAGAGCGGCAATCCACCGATGCCGGCCTGGGACGGTGTTTTGACCACGGATCAGATTCAGTCCGTGGTCCGCTTCATCCGCACCTTCAACGCCATGGCCAAGAAATAGGCCCGTCCGCCGCCGAGCCGTTCCGCTCGCGTCGGGCCTGATAACCCTCAGCCGCGCCATCCCGCGGCCTGCGCCGCCGAACCGCGCCGCGCTGTTCACCCGCCCATACGCCCCCGCCGAAAGGGGATCTATTGCTTGGCGCGGGCCCCAGCGCGGCTGCCCACCCCAACGCGCGCCGCTGCGCGTTGGGGACCCCGGGTTCGCCGCGCGTCCCGCTTACGCGCCGACTGGGCTGGGGACCCCAGCCCGCCCCAGCCCAGCCGACGCGTCGCTCCACCCCAAAACGCACCGCTGTGCGTTGGGAACCCCGGCTTTGGGGGCCGCGCCGCGTCGCGTGCCGGGGGCGGGCCGCAGCAACAGCAAGCGCGCCTGCGGCGCGCGGAATTTCGCGGCCTTTCCCCGCCCGCTTTGCTCCCCGAGCAAAAGGCGCGGCCCCCGCGAAAGGCCCGGCTTCCGCGCGGCTCTGGCGCGGCGCTATAGTGGCCGTAGCCGTCCCTTTCGGAATTCGCGTATGTCCCTACCCGCACTGCGCCCACATCTCCGCATCGCTCTTCTCCCCGTCCTGTTGGCTCTGCCGGCCATCCCCGCCGCCGCCCAAGTCCCCCGGCCCGCGCGCACGTTCCGCTTCGACTATCACTCCGTCGTTCACTTCCCCGCGGGCGCCAAGACCGTCCGCATCTGGATTCCCGTTGCCCAGTCCAATGTTCACCAGCGGGTGAAGATCCTCGCCATCCACTCCTCGGTTCCCTATCGCCTCACCCGCAATGCCCGCGGCGACCGCATGCTGTACGCCGCGCTGCGCCATCCCCACGCCCGCTCCGCCACGTTCGACCTCGCCTATCGCGTCCACCGCGTGCTCTACCGCGCCGGCGATTACCGCCAGTTGCTGCGCTTCAACGCCGATCCGCCCGGCGGCGGCCTGCCGCGCGCCGAGCACGCGTTCTATCTGCGCGCCGATCGCCTGGTGCCGGTCACCGGCAAACTCCAGCGCCTGGCGGCCCGGGTCACGCGCGGCGACCACGGGGCGGTGCGCAAAACCCACGCCATTTATCTGTACATCTTCCATACCCTGCGCTACAGCAAGGTCGGCACCGGCTGGGGCCACGGCGACGCCATGTGGGCCTGCGACCACAAGCGCGGCAATTGCACCGATTTCCATTCTCTCTTCATGTCCATGACCCGCTCCCAGGGCATCCCGTCCCGTTTCGTGATCGGCTTTCCAATTCCCCGGAAGCAGCGCTCCGGCGCGGTCGAGGGCTATCACTGCTGGGCGGAGTTTTATGTGGACGGCGCCGGCTGGGTGCCGGTGGATATCGCCATGGCCTGGCTGCACAAGCGCCGCGCCCATTTTTACTTCGGCGCCGTGAACGCCAGCCGCGTTCGTTTCTCCGCCGGCCGCGATCTCACCCTCGCCCCGCCCCAATCCGGCGCGCCGGTCAACTATTTCGTTTATCCCTATGTCGAGGTCAACGGCCGGCCGGATCCGTCCGTCAGCAACCACTTTTCCTTCCGCGACCTCGGCGCCAACTGAGGGGCAGCGCCGCCCGCCCGACCGCAGCGGAGCATCCCCGGCGGAGGCTCACCCGTTGCTCCGGCGCCGCGGCCCGCGGCGGCGCCCTGGACATTGAATGCCCGGCCCCGCATCGCGCGCGCGCCGGGCAAGTTGCCGGTGCTACAATGCATGCGCCGCCCGGAGCCTGCCCGTGACCTGGCCTTCCGCCCCGAAATTTCGCCTCCGCCTCCTCGCCCTCTTGCCGCTCTTGGCTGCTTTCGCTCTTCCCCTCGCCGCTCAAACCTGGAATTTGGTTTGGTCCAGCGAATTCAACGGCCCTGCCGGCGCCGCGCCCAACCCCGCCAAGTGGGCCTACGAAACCGGCAACAACAACGGCTGGGGCAATCAGGAACAAGAATATTACTGCCCGCCCAGCGACAACAACGCCCCCTGTAGCACCGCAGATCCCAACATCTACCTCGACGGCAGCGGCCATCTGGTCATCCAGGCGATGCATACCGCCGGCGGCGTGTGGACCTCCGGCCGCATGAAGACGCAGGGGCTGTTCACCACGCAATACGGCCGTATCGAAGCCCGCATGGAGCTTCCCATCGGTCCCGGCTTATGGCCGGCGTTTTGGATGCTGGGCGCCGACATCACCTCGGCGGGTTGGCCCGCCTGTGGCGAACTGGACATCATGGAGAACGTCCCGCCGCTGGGGCCCAGTGTCGTCCAAGCCAGCGTCCACGCGCCCAATTTCAACACCGGCAATCCCTACGACCTGCCCACGGGCGAAACCGTCGGCAACGGCTTCCACGTTTACGGTGTCATCTGGTCGCCCAATCTTATCCAGTACTACGTGGACAGCCCCGCCAACGTCTTCGCCACGGTGACGCCGTCGGCCACGGGCGGTTGGCCTTTCAATGCCTCCTCCGCCAGCCCCAATCCCTTTTTTCTCCTGCTCAATCTTGCCGTCGGCGGTTCCTGGCCCGGCCCACCCAACTCCTCCACGCCTTCCCCAGCCGCCATGTTGGTGGATTACGTGCGCGTCTACACGCCGTCGCCGGTTCCCGCTCCGGCGATCTCCGGGGCGGGCTTCAGCGTTTCCGCCGGCGCCTCCGGCTCCACCACGCTGACGCTTACCGGCCAAAGCGCCACCACCGGCAAGGTCGCGTTGGCTTGCGCCAACGCCCCCGCCGGCGCCACCTGCTCGATCGCCCCCAACGTCGTGGACTTCACCACCGCTTCCACCGCCACCGCCACGCTCACCCTGGCCACGACCGCCAACTCCAGCCTGCCCCCGCTGGGCGGTTCCCGCGGCGCGCCACGCGCCTGGGCCGAGTTGCTGGCCTGCGCCTTGGCCGTCGCCTTGGCACTATTGCTTGGCGCGGGCCCCAGCGCGGCTGCCCACCCCAACGCGCACCGCTGCGCGTTGGGGACCCCGGCTTTGGGGGCCGCGCCGCGTCGCTTGCCGGGGGCGGGCCGCAACGATTGCCGGCGCGCCTGCGGCGCGGTGGAATTTCGCGGCCTTTCCGCGCCCGCTTTGCTCCCCGAGCAAATGGCGCGGCCCCCGCGAGGGGATTCTCCGCGCCCGCGCTGCCTGCCGCCGACCGCCACCCTGGGCGGTCGCCGCCGCGTTGCTCGCGCTGGCGCTGACGCTCGCCAGTTGCGGCGGCAGCGCGTCGCCGGTGCC
>JAKAUF010000395.1 GCA_021827785.1 Acidobacteriota bacterium
CTGCGGCCGGGACAGCAGCCAGCCAAACGCCAGCTCCAGCAGCGTATGCCCGCGTTCCTGGGCAAACCCCTCCAGCCGGGCCGCAAGCTCTAAATTGCCAGGGGTTAAGTACCGCGCCGCCAATCCTTTGGAGGTTGCCAGCCGGGCGCCTGCGGGCGCGCTTTGTCCAGCGTGGTACTTCCCGGTTAATAACCCATTTGCTAATGGAAAATATGGCAACAGGCCCATCCGGTAGGCCTCCATCGCCGGCAGCAGCTCGGCTTCGAGCTGCCGCACCAATAGGCTGTACTCGTATTGCCCGCTGGCGAATGGGGTCAGCCGCCGGTCGCGGGCGGTCCATTGCGCCTCCACCATCTGCCAGGCTGGCAGGTTGGAGCAGCCGATGTAGCGCACCTTGCCGGCGTGAATCAGGTCGTCCAGCGCCCGCAGCGTTTCTTCGATCGGCGTCAGCGGATCGGGGAAATGGATCTGATAGAGGTCAATCCAATCGGTTTGCAGGCGGCGCAGGCTGGCTTCCACGGCATGGACAATGTAGCCGCGCGAGGCGCCCTTGAGCCGGCCGGCGTCATCCATCGCGCCGCCGAATTTTGTCGCCAGCACGATCTCCTGCCGGCGGGCGCCCAGCACCCTGCCCAGGACCGTCTCGGAGCCGCCGCGCTCGCCATAAATGTCGGCGGTGTCGAACAGCGTGATGCCGGCGTCCAACGCGCGATGAATGACCGTGCGGCTGGCCTCCAAATCCAAGCGGCCGCCAAAGTTGTTGCAGCCGAGGCCGATGGCCGACACGCGCAGGCCGGAAGCGCCGAGATTGCGGATTTGCATGGGTGGATTCTCCTTTCGCGGGGCCCGCGCCAAGCAATGCTGGGCGGCGCCCCGCCGTGTTGCGGCGCCATCGGGTTCGCCGGCGCGGGGGCCGGCGGGCTCCCTGCTTCGAATGTAGCGCGAATCGCGGGGGCCGCGCCTTTTGCTCGGGGAGCAAAGCGGGCGCGGAAAGGCCGCGAAATTCCCCCGCGCCGCAGGCGCGCTGGCAAGCGCTGCGGCCCGCCCCCGGCAAGCGACGCGGCGCGGCCCCCAGCGACGCGTCGGCTGGGCTGGGGCGGGCTGGGGTCCCCGGCCGAGCCGGCGCGTAAGCGGGACGCGCGGCGGACCCGGGGCCCCCAACGCGCAGCGGTGCGGGTTGGGGTGGGCAGCCGCGCTGGGGCCCGCGCCAAGCAATGCGGCGGGTTGTGACCGTTCGGTTAGACGGCCCTCCAGGCCCGGGGCATAGAATGAAGGCGAGATGGCGGCGAAGGAAGTGGTGATCGTAGCCGGCGCGCGCACGCCCATGGCGCGCTACATGGGCGAGTTGAAAAAAATATCGGCGCTCGAGCTGGGGGCGGTGGCCGCCGCCGAGGCGGTGCGGCGCTCGGGCGTGGCGCCGGAAGATCTGGACCACGTGGTCATGGGCAACGCGCTGCAAACCAGCGGGGACGCCCTGTATGGCGCGCGCCACGTCGGCTTGAAAGCCGGGCTGCCGGTCACCACGCCCGCCTTGACCGTCAACCGCATCTGCGGCTCCGGCGTGCAAGCGATTGTCACCGCGGCGCAAATGATCCAATTGGAGGAGGCGGCGCTGGCGCTGGCCGGCGGCATGGAGAGCATGTCCCAGGCGCCCCACGTCATCCGCGGCGCCCGCGAGGGGTTTCGCTTGGGTGAAGGGCGGCTGGAAGACGCATTAATGGTGGCGCTGTTGGACAGCTATTGCGGCCTGACCATGGCCCAGACCGCGGAGGGGCTGGCGCAGGATTTGGGCATTGGCCGCCCCTGCCAGGACGCCTACGCCCTGCTCAGCCAGCAGCGGGCCGCGGCGGCCCAGGCGGCGGGAAAACTTGCCGTGGAGATCACCCCGGTCCCGCTCGGCAAGGGCAAGACATTCTCCGCCGACAATCATCTCCGTCCGGACACCACGCTGGAAAAATTAGCCGCGCTGCCGCCGGCCTTTTCCCAGGACGGCGCCGTCACCGCCGGCAATGCCAGCGGCATCGTGGACGGCGCCGCCGCCGTCGTCATCGCCAGCGCCGAGGAGGCCCGCAAGCGGCGCCTTCAGCCGCTGGGCCGAATCATTTCCTGGGCCGTCGCCGGCGTCGAGCCCCGCCGCATGGGCCGCGGTCCCGTGCCCGCCTCGCAAGCCGCCCTGGCCAAAGCCGGCATGCGGTTGGCGGAGATGGATTTGATCGAGGTGAATGAGGCCTTCGCCGCGCAATATTTGGCCGTCGAGCGGGAGTTGGGCTTGGACCGCGAGCGGGTCAACGTCAACGGCGGCGCCATCGCCCTTGGCCATCCCCTGGGCGCCACCGGCACCCGCTTGGTGCTGACGCTGCTTTACGAACTAGCGCGCCGCGGCCTGCGCTACGGGCTGGCGACCGCCTGCATCGGCGGCGGCCAGGGCATCGCCATGCTCGTGGAGCGCGCGGCCTAAGTTCCCAGCGAACTAAATTTATGCCTGAACCTGATCTCAAGGAAATCGCGGTCTTGGGGTGCGGATTGATGGGCAGCGGCATCGCCCAGGTCTGCGCCCAGGCCGGTTATGAAACCCATGTGCTGGAGACCAGCGAGGAACGGCTGAAGCCCGGCTTGGCGGCCATCCAGAAATCCTGGGAAAAATTCGCCGCCAAGGGCGTGCAGACGGCGGAACAGGCCGCGGCCGCGCAGCGCCGCCTGCACCCCACCACCAGCCTGCGCGATCTGGATAATGCGCAGTTCGTCATCGAAGCCGTGGTGGAAAATCTCGCCGCCAAGCAGGAGGTCTTCCGGCAATTGGATGAGCGCCTGCCGACCGCGGCGATCTTCGCCTCCAACACTAGTTCGCTTTCCATCACCGAGTTGGCGGCCTCCACGCGCCGGCCGGAGCGCTTCGTGGGCCTGCACTTTTTCAACCCCGTCCCGCTCATGAAGCTGGTCGAGGTGGCGCGCACCGTGGCCACCGATGAGGCAGTCTTCGAGCGGGCCGTTGCTTTCGCCCGCTCCCTCGGCAAAACCCCGGTGCGCACCGGCGACCGCACCGGATTCATTGTCAACCGCCTGCTCGTGCCCTACCTGCTGGACGCGGTGCGGGCGCTGGAAGAAGGCGTCGGCTCCATCGTGGATATTGACCAGGGCATGAAGCTCGGTTGCGGTTATCCCATGGGGCCGCTGACGCTGCTGGATTTCGTGGGACTCGATACCACCTACTACATCGCCGAGATCATGTTTCAGGAGTTCCGGGAGCGGCGCTTCGCGCCCCCGCCGCTTTTGAAACGCATGGTCCTCGCCGGCTGGAACGGCAAGAAAGCCGGACGCGGCTTCTACGACTACCGCCAAGGCGGCGAACCGCAACCCATGAACCTGGGCTAACCGCAAACGACCCGTGCTTGCAGGCCCGTTGCGCGTGGGACCCCCCGCCGCGGGCGGGGCTGGGGCCCGCGCCAAATAATTCGAACCCCGCGCCGGTGCGCCAGTTCCGGCCGCCGCGGGCCAAAAAAATAGAGTTATGGAAAACGTACGATTGGAAATTCAGGCGCCTTTGGCGCGCGTGACCTTGGACCGGCCGGCGAAGCTCAACGCCCTCAACGCCCAAACCATTCAGGAATTGTCCCAAGTGTTCGCCCAACTGCGCGATGACGATGCCGTGCGGGCGATCATTCTGACCGGCGCCGGCGACAAGGCCTTTGCCGCCGGCGCCGACATCGGCGAGCTGGCGCGCCTGGAGCCGATCGCCGGCCGCGATTATGGCCTGCGCGGCCAGGCGTTGTTCCGCGCCATCGAGTTGTTCCCCAAGCCGGTCATCGCCGCCATCAACGGCTACGCCTTGGGCGGAGGCTTGGAGCTGGCGCTGGCTTGCACGTTTCGCCTCGCCAGCGAAGCGGCACGCCTCGGCCAGCCGGAAGTCAAGCTGGGCATTATTCCCGGCTATGGCGGCTCGCAGCGGCTGCCGCGGCTGATCGGTCCGGGCCGGGCCTTGGAAATGCTGCTG
>JAKAUF010000366.1 GCA_021827785.1 Acidobacteriota bacterium
GCTCTAACCGGCTGAGCTACGCCGCCACGGGCTGGAACTTCAATCCTATCATCAGCTTGCCAAACGGGTGATGGGCCGCCGCCCGGCCCTTGCGCGGCGTTCCCGGGGGAACTTGCGTCCGGCGCACGGGCGCCGGCGGTCCGATGTCCGTCGTCCGTCCAACCTCGGTTCTGGCCGGCGCATCGCCTGGAACAATGCGGCGAAATCGCTCGATGCGCGCTTGGCCATGGCTGGCGGTGGGGATCGGCATCGGCTGGCTGACCGCGCCGCGGCGTGGCAGTTCGGTCCGCGCCCGCATCCGGCAGAAAGCCTGGCATTGGAGCCGTATGGCCATCCGCTACGCCAGCCAGCGCGGCCGTGACTGGCGCAATCGCCTCGCCGGAACCGCCGTCGAACTGCGCCGCGCCACCCGCCCGGAGCCCGCCGTGGCGCCGGTGACGCTGGCTGCCCGTGTGCGCAGCCGGCTGGGCCGGCAATTCTACCTGGGGCAGGTCGAAATCACCGCCGACGGCGGCGTCATTCACCTCTCCGGCCGGATGCCCAGCGATGGCGAACGCGAGCGGCTGATCGCAGCGGTCCGTGCGGTGGAAGGGGTGCACGAAGTGACCGCCGATCGGCTGCGCGCCGCCTAGCGCCTGTCCTTGCGGCCGGTGCGCCGTTTTGTATTAACCGCATCAATTGGACGCAAACAAAGCGGCGCCAGGCGCGTAAGATCGCCTTAATCAAGCCGGGGCCCGCCGCCGCGGGCAAGGCAAGTTAGGACGGAAACAGTATGGAGAGCAGGATTGAGAAACGGCGTGAGTCGCGTTCGACTCAGCGCTATCCGGTCACCATTCGAGCGCTGCCCGAAGGGGCGGCGCAGGCCGCCGAAACCCTCGATGTCAGCGCCCAAGGCGCCAGCCTGCGGGCGCCGTTTTCGCTGCCGGTGGGGGGCTTGGTCCGCGTGGCGATGCGGGGCACGGAGGGCGGCGCCGATGCCCGCATTGTGCGCTGCACGCCCCAGGGCGGCCAATTCATCATCGGCCTGGAGTTCACCGGCGCCGCGCTGAACTGGCCGGCCGCCTCCGCCGCCAAAGCCTAACCGGCGGCGGCCCTCCCAGCCGCGGACCCCAGGTCAGCGCCGCAGCCGGTGCGCGGAGAAACTGGGACGGGCGACCGCGCCGGTCATGCGAGCCGCCGGCCGCGGCAACGGGGCGACGCCGGCTGCGCCGGCCGGCCTCCATCGCCGGCCGTCGCGGCTCCGCCCTAGGCACGGCAACGGCGGGCGCAAAATGGGCCGGCTGCGCCTCCCGCCGATGGCCGGACCCCGGCCCCCGCGCCATACTCCCGCCCGGTGTATGATAACTGCCGTTTGGCCGGGAGACGTTCATGTCCAAAAAGCCCTTCGCCGCGGCCCTTGCCGCCTTCTGCCTGCTGGTTTTCTCCGCCTTCGCCGCCGCTCCCAAGCCGCTCTCGCCCTTTCATGGCATGCGCTGGCGCCTGATCGGCCCGTTCCGCGGCGGCCGCGTCGTCGCGGTGACCGGCATTCCCGGGAACGCCACCACGTTTTATTTCGGCGCCGTCGCCGGCGGCGTCTGGAAGACCACCGACGCCGGCCAAACCTGGAAGCCGGAGTTCCAGCATCAGGCGGTCAGTTCCATCGGCGCCATCGCCGTCGCGCCATCGGATCCCAATATTGTCTATGCCGGCACGGGTGAAGCCGACATTCGCGGCGACATTTCCTATGGCGACGGCGTCTATAAGTCCATTGACGGCGGCAAGACCTGGCGCCATCTCGGGCTGACGCGGACCCAGCGCATCGGCGCCCTGATCGTGGACCCGAAGAACGCGCGGCGTTTGTTCGTCGCGGCGCTGGGCGACGTCTTCGGTCCCAGCACTCATCGCGGCTTGTACCGGTCCCTGGACGGCGGCCGCACCTGGCAAAAGGTTCTGTACGTCAACAACCGCACCGGCGCCATTGACGTCGTCTTCGACCCCGACAACGCGCACATTCTTTATGCCGCCATGTGGCAGGCGGATCGTACCCCGTGGGGCATGACCAGCGGGGGGCCGGGCAGCGGCCTATACAAATCCACGGATGGGGGCACGACCTGGAAGCGGCTCAGCGGCCACGGGCTGCCAGGCGGCGTGCTGGGCAAGATCAGCGTCTCCGTCAGCGGCGCCGACCCCGACCGGGTTTATGCGCTGATCGAAGCCAAAAAAGGCGGGCTTTACGTTTCCAACAACGCCGGCCGTAGCTGGCATTTGGTCAATTCCCACGACAGCCTGCGCCAGCGCGCTTGGTATTTCACCGACGTCTACGCCGATCCGAAGGCCGTGGACACGGTATACGTGCTCAACACCTCCATGCTCCGCTCCACCGATGGAGGCCGCACGTTTAAAAACGTGGGCGCGCCGCACGGCGACAACCACGACCTGTGGATTGACCCGACCGATCCGCAACGCATGATCAACGGCAACGACGGCGGCGCGACGATCACGGAGAATGGCGGCCGCAGTTGGTCCACGCTCAACAACCAGCCGACCGCCGAGTTCTATCACGTCGCCACCGACAGCCGCTTTCACTTCTATGTGTATGGCGCCCAGCAGGACAACAGCACGGTAGCCATCGCCAGCACCACGGACCGCGGCGTCATCACCAATAAGGATTGGTATTCCGTCGGCGGCGGCGAAAGCGGCTGGGTGGTTCCGGAACCGGGCGATCCGAATATCGTCTACGCCGGTTCCTACGACGGCCTGATCACCCGCTGGGACCGCAAGACCGGGCAGGAGCAGGACATTAATCCTTGGCCCGACAATCCCATGGGCTCGGCGGCGGCGGGGCTGAAATACCGCTTCCAGTGGACCGCGCCGATCATGATCTCCCCGTTCGCGCCGCATAACCTGTATTTCGGCGGCAACGTGCTGTTCAAAAGCACCGACCAGGGACAAAGCTGGACGGTCATCAGCCCTGACCTGACGCGCAACGACAAGGCCAAGCAGGCCTCCTCCGGCGGGCCCATCACCCAGGACAACACCAGTGCGGAGTACTACGACACGATCTTCTGCCTGGCGGAGTCGCCGGTGCGGCGCGGCGTTCTCTGGGCGGGCAGCGATGACGGCCTGGTGCATGTGACGCGGGACGGCGGGCGGCATTGGGCCAATGTGACCCCGCCCACGCTGCCCAAGTGGACCAAGATCAGCATCATCGAGGCGTCGCATTTTGCCCCCGGCGCCGCCTATGTCGCCGCCAATGGCGAAAAAAGCGACGACTTCCATCCCTACATCTTCAAAACCAGCGACTACGGCCGCACCTGGACGCGGATCGTGAACGGTCTTCCGCCGGACGTCTATGTGCACGTCGTACGCCAGGACCCGGTGCGCCGCGACCTGCTGTTCGCCGGCACCGAGCAGGGCATTTTCTACTCCCTCAATGACGGGGCCGAATGGCATTCGCTGCAATTGAACCTGCCCACCGCCCCGGTGCGCGACATCGCCGTGCACGGCAGCGAATTGGTGGTGGCCACGCACGGCCGGGCGTTCTGGATCCTGGACGACATCACGCCCTTGCGCCAATTCCAACCCGCCATCGCCGCCGCCGCGGTGCATTTGTACCGGCCGCGTACCGCCTACCGCTCCCGTTCGTTCGGCTTTTTCTTCCGCCACCTGCAAGGCGTCGGCCAGGGCGCGCCGGGCGGAGCGATCGTGGATTATTGGCTCAAGAGCAAGCCCAAGGGCCCGATGACGCTCAAGATCTTGACCGCCTCGGGCGCGGTGGTGGACAGCTACTCGACGGCGAAAACGAAAGGGCCGGCGGCAGGCGGCTTTTTCGCCCGTTTTCTCCGTGGCCCGAAATTGCCCGACCATGCCGGGCTCAACCGGTTTGTTTGGAATGAACGCTATCCCAATCCCAAGCCCATCATTCCGCCGATCGGCCATTGGGGCTTCGCCCAGGGCGTATTGGCGACGCCCGGCCATTATCAAATCCAGC
>JAKAUF010000208.1 GCA_021827785.1 Acidobacteriota bacterium
CGCGTCGCTGGCGGAACTCGGCGGGCGGCAGGCGGAGCAGGCGCTGCTGGCCAATTTGGCGCAGCCCGACAGCCGGGTGCGAACGGCGGTGGTGACGGCGCTCGGACGGTTCCGGTCGCCGGCGGTATATGCGGTGCTGCGGCGGGAGCTGCGCCGGGATCCTAGCTACGCCGCCGAAGGCGCGGCGGCGCGGGCCCTGGGCAAAGACCATGCGCCGGGGGCATTCGCGCTGCTGGATGCAGCGCTGCAAGGCCATCCGAATCCGCATGTAATGCCCGGTTTGATGCAGGGGCTGGCGGCGACGGGGAACGCCAAGGCGAAGCCGGTGCTGGAGCGGCTGGCGGCGGACAGCACGGGCATGGCGCATTACATGGCGCTACGGCTGTTGCACCGGCCGATCGGTCCGCCGCGGTAGCCGCGCCGCCGATTGGCCGCGTCTCCCCCACGGATTGACGGACGCCGGTTCCGGCGCGGCGTCGGCGGGCCGCCATTCCCCCCTGTGGCGGCAACGTGGAAATGCGCCGAGCGCCAGTCGGGGATCCTTTGCGGTTCGCCGGAGCCGGGGCTTCGCTAGGCCGGACGCGCGGCGCAGCCGCGCTGGGGCCCGCGCCCTGCAACGGCGGGGCCTAGCCGCAGCCCGCAACGTGGGCATCCAAAAACGGGCGGCTAAGCCGCCGCGCCGGTTCCCTCCGCGCCGCGGCGCCTATCGGCATGGTGTGTTCCCCCCTATTCGTGAGGAACGATGGCTAGCACCGTCCTCCAGGCGCAGCGCGGATGTGCCGCGCCGCACCGATGACACGGGTTTGCTTCCCGAGTTGCCGATTTTCAGTTGCGCCGCCGCCGGGCGGGGATTACGGTTAAAGACACGCGGGTCGCGGGCACGCGAATTCTATTGTTGAGCGCCGTGCTGGTGCCGCTGATCGCCCCGATCTCGCAGGCGCTGGACCGCCACGACCACTACAGCGCACGCGACGCCGAAACCAACTTGTGCGTGATGGCGGCGATCGCCAGCGCCGGATTCTGGGCGTACCGCCGGATGAGCCCGCCGGTCGCGGCGGCCGTCGCCGTGGTAGCGCCGGAAGCGCCGGCCGCCGGCGCCGCCACGGCGGAAACGGCTTCCGTAGCGCCCGATTTTAGCCCGCCGGGAGCCGCGCCGCCGGGCTCCGCGTTCGCCTTGCGCATCTAGTCTTCGCCTCCGCCCGATCCGTGGGCGCGGTTCGCCGCGTCCCTGCGCGGTTCTTCCCCGAGGAGGCGATTCAGTGAACGTTCTCCGGGGAGCGGTACTGCTCCCGCTGTTGCTTCTATTCCATGCTGGGCCGGCCGATGGCGGCGCCGCTGCACGTTCGGGGACGGCTGACGGCGGCGCCGGCGGCGCCCGGTTTGCACGCGCTATTGCAGCAGGCCTACGCGCAGGATCCGGCGCTGGCCAGCGCCCGGCTGGAACAGCAGAAGCGGCAACGGGATTTGGCGCTGGCCAAGCGGCAGAAGTTTCCCAACCTGGATCTTTCCGCCAGTTACGGCATTGAGGACGGCGTGCGGACGCCGGGCTTCACCGCCTCGATCGGCATCCCCTTGCCCGGCGCGTACCACGGCGAAGTGGAGACGGCGGCGGGGCGGAAGCTGGCGGCGGTGGCCGGGGAGCAGGCGGCGTATTACCAGGTGACCGAGGCGGTGGCTTCGGCCTACGAACAGTGGCTGGCGGATCAGGCGCAGGTGCGAAGCTACCAAACGCGCTTGCTGGCGGAGTCGGCGCAGGTGCTGGCCGGCGCGCAAGCCAGCTACCGCGCCGGCGAGACGGGAATTTTGAACGTGCTGGACGCGGAGCGAACCAACCTACAGGTGCGGCAAGCCTATGCGCAGGCGCTGTATCAGCGGCAAATCGCGGCGGCGAAAACGATCTTGGCGCGGGGAGGTGTGCAATGAACGGGCTGCAACGGTGGAGCGCCGGGCGGCGCGGAAGGCGTCCGGCGGCCGCGCTGCTGTCGGCCGGGGCGCTGCTGGGGACGGTGCTGACCAGCGGGCTGATGGCCGGCTGCGCCGCGCGCCGCCATGACGACGGCCGTCCGGCGGCCGGCGCCGGACCATCCCTGCCGCCGGGCGTGGTGCAGCTGACGCCGGCGCAGCAGACGGCTGCGGGGCTGCGATTGGCGACGGTGGAGTCGCGGCAGGTGCCGCGGCAAGTGGCGCTACCGGCGCAGGTGGAGGCGCCCACCGGCGACAGCGCCACCGCGCGCTCGCCGGTGACGGGCTATCTGCTCGCTCCGGCGCATGGGTTTCCGCGGATCGGCGGCTGGGTGCGGCTCGGCCAATTGCTGGCGCTGGTGCAGCAGGCGTATAGCGGAACCGAACGCGTGCAGATGGGCGCCAACTTGAGCGCGGCGCGGG
Source organism: Acidobacteriota bacterium (assembly GCA_021827785.1). Lineage (GTDB taxonomy): Bacteria > Acidobacteriota > Terriglobia > Terriglobales > SCQP01 > JAKAUF01. The sequence goes on from JAKAUF010000208.1 coordinate 2,386, forward strand.
CGGCGGCGCAAAGCGCGGCGGCGCGGCTGCGCCAGGCCCGAGAGCAGTTCCGGCGGTCCCAGCGGCTCTATGAGCAGGGCATTGCCCCGCGCAAGCACGTGGAGCAGGACCGGGCGGCGGTGGAGGAGGCGGAGGCGGCGCTCCAGGCGGCGCTGGCGCAGGGTCGGGAATACCGCAGCGCGGCGGCCGGCGGCGCCGGTCCCTCGCGCTTCGCCGTGCGCGCGCCGATCAGCGGGCGGCTGGCGGCGGTGAACGCCGCGCCGGGCGAACTGGTGCAGCCGCAGCAAAGTCTGTTCCAGGTGGTGAACGCGGCGGTGGCGTGGGCGGCGGCGGCGGTGCCGGAGGGCGACATCGCGGCGGTGGGCCGGGCGCCGCGCGCGGTGCTGCGGCTGGCGGCGTATCCCGGCCGCGGCTTCGCCATGCGGCGCGTGGCCTCCACCGGCGTGGTCACGGCCACGCACACGCTGACGGTCATCTACGCGGCGGGCAACCGGGACGGTACGCTGAAGCCGGGCATGGTGGGCAGCCTGCTGCTGCAAAGCGCCAGCCGCGCGCCGGCGGCGGTGATCCCGCAAAGCGCGCTGGTGTATGAGCCGGGCGGGACGGTGGTCTTCGTGGCGTTGGGCAAGGGCCGGTTCCGGCGGCAGGCGGTGACGGTGGCCTATATCTCCGGCGGCGTGGCGGTGATCGCCAACGGACTCAGCGCGGGTCAGCGGGTGGCGGCGCGCGGCGCGGGCATGCTGGAAAGCACGCTGCATCGCGGCAGCATTCGGGATATCGACTGATGCTGAACACCGTCATTCGCTGGGCATTGCGCAACCGCACGCTGGTGCTGGCCCTGGCCGCGGGCATCTTGGTATGGGGCGCCTACACGGCGCAGCGGGCGCCGGTGGAGGTGTTTCCCCGCTTCGCCCCGCCGCGGGTGACGGTGCAGACCGAGGCGCCAGGGTTTCCGCCGCGCCAGGTGGAGCAGCAGGTGACCTACCCGCTCGAGGACGCCCTGCTGGGGCTGCAAGGCGTGCAGCTCGTGCGCTCCCACTCCATCGCCGGGCTTTCGGTCATCAAGATGATTTTTCAAGCCCACACCAACCTGTGGGTGGACCGCGAGCTGGTCTCCCAGGCGCTGGCCGCGGCGCCGCGGCTGCCGCCCGGCGTGGGGCCGGCGCGGCTGACGCCGGCCACCAGCGCCATCGGCCTGATCGCGGTGCTGGGGCTGACCAGTTCCCGGCCGATGACGCCGGCGCGGGAGTTCCAGATGCGCAGCTACGCGCAATGGGTGCTGCGGCGGCGGCTGCTGGCGCTGCCCGGTGTGGCCGACGTGACGGTCTTCGGCGGCGAACCGAAGCAGTACGAGGTGGTGGTGTCGCCGGCGCGGCTGCGGCAATTTCATTTGACGCTGGCGCAGGTGGTGCGCGCGGCGGGGGCGTCGAACGCGCAGGGGGCGGGGGGATGTTTCCAGACGCCGGATCAGGATTTGGTGATCCACGCCTCCGGGCTGGTGACCGCGCTCGCCCAGTTGCGGCGCAGCGTGGTGACCATGCGCCACGGGGCGCCGGTGACCCTGGGCGACATCGCCAC
>JAKAUF010000065.1 GCA_021827785.1 Acidobacteriota bacterium
ACGGCTTCGCCCTGCCAGGCTGCGAAGGCCGCCAGCGCCCGTTCGCATTGCGCTTGGCGCCGCGCGGCGCGGTCACGAATGGCGGCATCGGCGGCGTCATGCGGCAACAGGTCGAAGGTCATGTTCGCCGGGACGTAGGCGGCCGATGCGCCCTCCGCGCGCGGCGCCATGTATTGCAGCAGCGAGCCCAGCGCCGTCGCCCGCGGCGGCGGCGGCAAAACCCGCCCCAGCGCGGCGGCGGCGGCGAAGCGGCCCGCCAGCAAGCCGGTGGCGATGGCTTCGACATAGCCTTCGGTGCCGCACAATTGGCCGGCGATAAAAATGCGGCGGCCCGGCTCGCAGGCACCGGCGGCAACCAATTCCAACCGCCCGTTCAACACCCGCGGCGCGTCCAGATAGGTATTGCGATGCACCTGCCCGAAGCGCAGAAACCGCGCCTGCTCCAGCCCGGGAATCATCCGCAGCACCTGGGCCTGCGCGGCGGTGCGCAGATGGTTTTGGCACCCGACCAGGTTGTAGGAATCGGTGCGCCGGTTTTCCCGCCGCAGCTGGACCGCGGCGTAGGGCCGGCGCCCGCTGCGCGGGTCCACCAGGCCCACCGGCTTGAAGGGCCCAAAGCGCAGCGTCTCCGCGCCACGCCGCGCCAGTTCCTCCAGCGGCAGGCAGGCCTCGAAGTACCGCGGCTCCTCGAAGGAATGCAGCGGATAGCTTTCGGCGGCTTGCAGGGCGGCGCAGAAGCGTTCGAACTCGCCGCGGTCAAAGGGGCAGTTGAGGTAATCGTCGCCGCCATGGCCGTAGCGGCTGGCGGCGAAGACCCGGGAGCGGTCCACCGAATCCGCCTCGACGATGGGGCTGATAGCGTCGTAAAAATACAGCCCGTCGGCGCCGGAGTGGCGGCGCAGGTCGGCGGCCAGGGGCGCCGAGGTCAGCGGCCCGGTGGCCACCACCACCGGGCCCGGCGGCAGTTCATCCAGCGCCGTGACTTCCTGGCGATGGATCGTAATGCGCACGTCGCCGGCCAGCGCGGCCTCGATGGCGCTGGAAAACGCGACGCGATCCACGGTCAGCGCCTGTCCCCCGGGCACCGCGGCGCTATCCGCGCAGGCCAGCAGCAGGGAACCGGCGGCGCGCAGTTCTTGTTTCAGCAGCCACGGCGCCGAATGCGGCGCCTCGGATTTCAAGGAATTGGAGCAGACCAACTCGCCCAGCGCGGCGGTGCGATGCGCCGGGGTGGAAACCCGCGGCCGCATTTCATACAGCGCCACCCGGCAGCCCGCGCGGGCGATTTGCCAGGCTGCTTCCGGCCCGGCCAGTCCTCCGCCGATGACCGGAACCAGCGGCGCCGCGTCGGCCTCCGCCATCGGATTAAGCGCCGCCGGTGCTGAAGTTGGGTTTGGCGGTGGACAGAACCTTAAACGTCAGCTCTTCCTCGCAGTGGTCGCATTCCATCACATACTGCCGCTTGACCAGCGCGTTGACCATCTCTTCCGGGCCGGGATAGATGTTGTAGACGCGCCCACAGCGGGGGCATTCCACCGCCAAAATCGAGCCACTCATGGGAATAGTCTAGCAGCCGCGGGGCGGCGCGGCCGCCGCCCTCCGCCGTTGCCGGCTCTCCGGCGCGCTGGCGCGGTTAGGCCAGCACCGTCGCCAAACGCTCCGGCACCACTTCGATTTCACGCCGGGAATAGTTCAGCAGCCCATTGGCGCGGAAGTGGTTCATGTGGTGGGTGATGATTTCGCGCGAGGTAGCCACTTCTTGCGCCAACGCCTCATGCGTCAAGGGCAGGGCGCGCACCCGGCCGTCGGCCATGCGCGTGCCGAAACGGGAGGCATGCCGCAGAATCACCCGCGCCAAGCGCTTCGGAATGGGGTCGAAGGACAGCGTCTCAATGCGGTCGTGAGCTTCCGCCAAGCGGGTCGCCAGCAGCGCCGAGAACCAGGCCGCCAGTTGCGGTGTTTGCAGCACGCGGCGATGCACCTCGGCCGCGGGCCACCCGGCCACCACGATATCGTCCATCGCGACGGCTTGTTCCGGGCGCTTGGCGGCGCCGAGCGCGGCGACTTCGCCGAACACTTCGCCGCTCTTCAAAACGTGCAGGACGCTCTCCCGCCCGTCTCCCGCCACGCGGGTCAGCCGCACCCGGCCGGAAAGAACCAAATACACCGCATCCGCGCTCTCTTCCACGCGGTAGATGGCGGCGCCGCGACGATACGCGTGCCGCACCGCCGGTAGTTGACGCAATGCCGGAGGCAGATCCCCGGCGATTTCCTGCAACAGCATGATCGGTTGAGTATGAATTGCGTTCACGGGACTCCCCTGCGGATTGAGATGTGAATCCAAGCTTTTTTACCGGCAGGCGCAAGATGATCCGCGCGGACGAAAACGCGACGACCCCGCAGCGAGCCGAAAACTTCTCTATTGCTATGACGGACGTAAGTGGAAAAAGTTGCAAGCAAATTGTGCGACTGTCCGCGTCCGAACGGCACGCGGGCATGAACCGCGAGGCGAAACCTGAAGGGATGATGAAGATTATGCGGCCCCTCGCCGTTGCGCGGGCGGTTCGTCAGGCCAGGCGATGGAAAGGGAACGCTCCTTGCCGCGCCGCATATGCTCCCAGTCGTACCAGAACTCGCGTCCGCAATCCAGGCAGGTCACGTGCGCCGCTCCCCCGTCCTCGCGGGCGGTAAGCGGGAACGTGAGGCGGCGATGACGGCAGCGGAGCCAGGGGCGGGGCATTGCCTGGGAGTATGCCGCGGCGGAACCACGAAGAATAGGCCCACCGAAGGGGAAATCGGCGGGGAAATCGGCGCTTTCCTTCGGGATGTTGCGCGGAGGGCGTGCGCTCGGCACGGCCGGTCCGAGGGGCGGGGCGGCGCCTTCCTCGCCCTGGCAGAGAGGGCAGTAACTCCTGCCGGGCGCCAGCCGTATAATCGAGAAGATTACCCGCCCCGAATTCCCGGACCCGTTTTGCCGATCTCTCGCGTGCCGCGTCTTTCCTTTCGTTGCTGGCCGGGCGCCCTCGTCGCCATTTCCGCGCTGTGCTTGGCGGCATGGGGGCTGCCGCCCGCGCCCATTCCGGCCCCCGCCGATCCGTCGCCGACGGCGCGATTCCAGCACGCCGAGGCGGCGTTTTTCCATGATTCCGCGGCGCCGGCGCGGCTGGTGGCCCTGTACCGTTTAGGGGAAGCGGCGCCGCAAATGCCGCGGCAGAGCCGCGTGCTGCCCGCGCTGGAAAAAATGGCGGCGGCGCCCGGCCTGCCGGCGTTGCTCCAGGGGGAAGTCGAAGCCCAGATCGCGGCGCAACAACTGCGGCAAGGCCAGGCCGCCGCCGCGGCCTCCACCTGGCTGGCGCTGGGAGAACTGGAGCATTGGCGGGCCGTCGGACCGTTTGACAACTCTGATGGCGCGTTTGCCCGCGCCGAAGGCCCGGAAACGGGAATTGACCTGAAGGCCGACTACAGCGGCAAGCAAGGCCCGGTGCATTGGCGGGTGATGCCGTTTCCCGCCAGCCAGGGCGTCTATGACCTGGACCAACTGTTTACCCCCTCCCATGGCGCCTCGGCGTATTTCGTGACCTGGGTGCGCAGCCGGCGCCGCCAGCCGGTGGCGCTGCGCCTGGTGGACAGCGGATACACGCGGGTGTGGGTGAACGGCGCGTTGCGATTCTCGGAACAGGCCAGCCATCCCCGGTCCGGGTTCGATATGCATGCCGTGGGCGCGATCCTGGGGGCGGGATGGAATGAAATTCTAGTGAAAACCGGCAGCAGCGAAGACCACCCGTGGCGCTTCGCGCTGCGCGTTACCACGCCCGCCGGCGCGCCGCTGCAACTGGCGTCGTCGGAGCAGCCGCATCGCCGCGCCGCGGCGATATCCGGGCCCGTCGCGGTGCAAGATCTGACGGTGCAGGCGAAGGCCGAGGCGAAGACGCCCCAGGGCGCGTGGGACTATGCCTG
>JAKAUF010000277.1:0-2402 GCA_021827785.1 Acidobacteriota bacterium
TGTTGGCCTCGGTGAGCTTGCCTTCGCCGCGTAAGTTCTTGAAAACGCGCTGGAGGCGATCGGAAAGGCTATCGAACATCCCTATTAGTTTAGCCGACCCGTGCGGCTAGGCGCTGGCGGCGGCGGCGCTGGCGTTGGGGAGGTTGATTTGGGGATACCAGGCCGCCACGCCCGCGCTGGCGAGGTGGCGCTTGACGGCGGCACGGAGGGCGCGGAGGACATCCGCCTGAGCGCCGGGGAGGGTCCGCAACTGAAGCAGATAATCCACCTCGTCCCCGCTGATGCGGTCAATGCCCGGCACCGTCACTTCGCCGAGGACGCGATCGTGCACCGCCGGCGACTGGCAGACCTCATCGCCGGCGGCGCGCAGGGCGGCGATGACGCGGTCGCTGTCCTCGCGATAGTGCACGGCGACGCGCAGCACGGCGACGTTCCAATCGCGGGTCAGGTTGCTGACCACCTGAATGGCGCTGTTGGGAATGAAATGCAAGGTGCCGTCGGCATCGCGCAGGACGGTGCGGCGGAGGGTCAAGCGCTCGACCTTGCCCTGAACGGAGGCGGCTTTGATGGAATCGCCGACGCGGTATTGATCATCCAGCAAGATGAAAAATCCCGTGATCAGATCCTTGACCAGCGTTTGCGCGCCGAAGCCTATGGCCAAACCGGCGACGCCGGCGCCGGCCAGCAGCGGGCCGATGGCAATGCCCAACTGCTCCAGGATTTGGAACAGGGCGATGATGACGATGGCGGTGGTGAACGCGCCGTCCAGAACCGCGACCAGGGTGTGGATTTGCTGCTCGCGGCCGCTGCCGTTATGGCCGGCGGAACCGGCGGCCATGGTGGCGATCCGGCGGCTCATCAGGCGCAGCATCCAGATCAGCAGGAGCGCGACGATGGCGATGATCAGCACCCGCAGCCCATGGGCCCAAAGCCAGGCGCCCAAGGGCTGGCCGCCAAATCCGCGCAGGACTTGGCCGCTCGGCATCGCGCCTTGCGCCACTAGGGCCAGCATGAACTTGAGCATAGCAGCGGCCCGCCGGCTAGCGCCGCTCGCCGGGCTCGGGTTCCAGGCGGCCGGTGATGAGGCGCGCGCCGCGGGAGAAGTTGAGGTAGGACCAGCCCCACTCGAAGGCGACGACGAAGCGGTTGCGGAAGCCGATCAGGTAGAGGATGTGGACGGTGGCCCAGATCCACCATCCCAGCACTCCGGAAAAGTGCAAGGGGCCGATCTCGGCGATCGCTGCGCCGCGGCCGATGGTGGCTAATTGGCCTTTGTCGCGGTAGGTGAAGGGGCGGAGGGGGCGGCCGAGGCTGGCGCGGCGGATGTTGTCCGCGGCGGCCCTGCCTTGCTGCATCGCCACCGGCGCCAATCCCGGCAGGAGACGGCCGCGGGCATCATGGCAGGCGGCCAGGTCGCCGATGACAAAGACCTCGCGATGGCCCGGCAAGGTCAGATCGGGACGGACCACGATCCGGCCGGAGCGGTCGAGTTCCGGCTCGGGATGGCCATGGACTTGGCGGCCCAAGGGCGAGGCGGCTACGCCGGCGGCCCAGAGAGCGGTGGCAGTGGGAATGCAATCCGGGGAAGCGGCGGCCCCGCGGATGCAGACCTGTTGCGGCTCGATGGCGGTGACCGCGGCGCCGGTCCGGATCTCGACGCCCTTGGCCTGGAGTTCGGCGCCGGCTTTGGCGGCGAGATCGGGGGGAAACGCGGGCAGAATGCGGGCGCCAGCCTCGACCAAGATGACACGGGCCTCGCGGGGATCAATGTGGCGGAAATCGCGAACCATCACGTCGCGGGCAATTTCGGCAATGGCCCCGGCCAACTCGACGCCGGTGGGGCCGGCGCCGATGACCACGAAGGTCAGCAGCATCAGGCGGCGGCCCGGGTCCGGCTCGCGTTCGGCGCGTTCGAAAGCGAGGAGGATGCGGCGGCGAATTTCCAGCGCGTCTTCCAGCGATTTCAGGCTGGGAGCGAGCGGTTCCCACTCGGAATGGCCAAAATACTTGTGGCTGGAGCCCGCCGCCAGGATCAGGTAGTCGTAGTCGAGAACGCCGTCCCGGAGATGAACCTGACGGGCGTCGAGGTCCACTTGCGTGACCTCGGCCAACAGCACGCGGGTATTGTCTTGGCGGCGCAGGATGGCGCGGATGGGATAGGCGATGTCGCCGGGCGAGAGACCGGCGGTCGCAACCTGATAAAGCAGGGGTTGAAACAGATGGTGATTGCGGCGGTCCACCAGGGTGACCCGGGCGCGGGCGTGGCGCAGGCGCAGAGCGGCGTAGAGGCCGGCGAAGCCGGCGCCGATGATGAGCACGCGGGGGTCGTTGGCCGCCCCATACGGATCATCCCAGCGCGACCGGTCTTGGGCTACTGGGGCGGGGGAGGCGGGGGCGGAGGC
>JAKAUF010000277.1:2412-3953 GCA_021827785.1 Acidobacteriota bacterium
TGGGGCTGGTGGGGGGGGGGGGGGGGGGGGGGGGGCGGGCATTGCACCTCGCGTTCAGAAGCCATGCGGCAGGGCGGCGTGCAGCAACCAGAGCGCCGCGGCGGCCCACAAGCCGCTGGCTACGTCGTCCAGCATGACTCCCCAGCCGCCGGGAAGATGTTCCAGGCGGCGGGCGGGAAAGGGCTTGAAGATATCGAAGATGCGAAAGAGCGCGAAGCCGGCCAGCGCCAGAAGTCCGTTCCGCGGCGCGACGAGCAGAAATGTGAGGGTTTGGCCGGTGATTTCATCCCAAACCACGTTGCGCGGATCGCCCACGCCCTCCAGGCGCTCGGCGGCGCCACAACAGACGCCGCCTAGCAACAGCGCGCCGGCGGTAAAGAGGGCGACGCCGGCCGGCGCCAAGGGATGCCACCACCAGATCAGCGCCGTGACCAGCGAAGCCCAGGTGGCCGGAACCCAGGGAATGAAGCCAATGGGACCGCCGATGGCGAGCAGATATTGGACTTGGTCGAGAATGCCGGCGTCGCGGGGATAGGGAGCGGCGGCGATACGGATGGATCGCTTCTCCGCCCGCGGCAACGCGGTGTTTGCCGGCGGCGCCGATGGCCCGGGAGGCGGCATGGCTCCATTTTACTGGCGGCCCGTTCAGAATGGCCGGCGCCAGCGCAGGCCGGGAAAGCGGGCGTAGTCGCCATCCAGGGTGACCCATTCGCAGCCCGCTTCGATCGCCAGCGCGGCGAAATAGGCGTCGGCGATCAAGTTCCCGCGAGCCTGAACCGCCTCGCACTGCCGCACGAAAATCTCCCAGTGGCGCGGTCCCGGCGTCAGCGGTATCGCCTGCGGCGCGGACTGAACCGCCTGGGCAAAGGCCAGAGCCCTCGGCCACGGCTCGGGAGGCCGGAAGATGCGCGGATGCGTGGTCACGCGCAAAAATCCGCTCAGCACAAGCTCGCTGACCGCGAGCGGCTCATCGCTGGCGAGGCGGGCCTCCAACCAGGCGCGGCAGGGGGCATGAAACTCCGCGTCGGGACGATAGGCTGCGACCAAGACGTTCACGTCAGCCGCGATCACGCCGGCCCCATTCGTCCATATAGTCCAAGAGCGCGGCGCTGTCGTTCAGGTCCACTCCGGGCTGAACACCCTCGCCGCCGTCGGAGATGGGCAGGAGCACCTTCGCCCGAGGTTGGCGCTGGCGAGCGAGCTCGACCCGCAGCGATTGTTCGATGAGCGCGGTCAAGCTGATACGGCGCTCCAACGCCGCCCGTTTGGCGTCCGCCAATAGGCCGGGGTCGAGGCGAACCGTCGTCCGCATGCATCAAGACATAACATGATGGCGTCATTATGTCCACAGGCTCTACTCGTCCAGTGGATGCGTTACAGCTCCGTTGAAGGAGGGGCGCCGCGCTGGAGTTCCTGGAGGAACTCCAGCGGGGTGCGGTAGCCCAGGGCCTGATGGGGGCGGACGGTGTTGTAGGTGCGCTCCCAGAGGCGGAATCGCGGTTGAGAGCGGAGAGGCGCTCCGGGAGCGGCGCGGCGGCCCG
>JAKAUF010000180.1 GCA_021827785.1 Acidobacteriota bacterium
GCTCCCGCCTGTGCAATACCCGCACCCTTCGCCCTTTTTCCCACCCGCGCGCTCCCAACCGCCCAACGCCTGCATCGTCACACAGACTCTGAAGCCTGTTCCACGCACCGAGGCCGAGGAGCGAGCAGCGGGATGACGCCGCCCGGAGGGCGGCCGCACGCAGGGCAGGAGCCCGACTGCGAGCTAAAGCCAGCGGCACGCCGGCTGAAGCCTGTCCCACGCACCGTGGCCGAGGAGCGCGCAACGGGATGACGCCGCCCGGGAGGGCGGCCGCACGCAGGGCGAGAGGCCGACCGCGGGCTAAAGCCCACGGCACACAGGCTGAAGCCTGTTCCACGCACCGAGGCGGCGGCGGGCGCGGCGGGCAAGAGGCCTTTCCGCGACAGCCGGGACGGCCGCCCCACCTTCTTCGCTCGGGCGCCACGCGGCCCGTTTTCGGCCGCGGATTTGGCGCGGGCGATTTGACTCGGCGGGGAGATTCGGTTAACCATGGTTGTTAGCCATGGTTAATGCCGAGCCTGTACCAATGGCCACGTTGGCGCTCCGATGGACCGCATCTGCAAGGGCTGTCCACGCGCAAATGGGCCATTTTCGCGGCTCGGAGCGATTTCCAGTGATCAGCGCCGTTCATTTCCCTACATTAACCGTGGTTCATGACAGTTCTGGAGTTGCCGGCCAGGCCGCCGAGCGGCGGGCCGCGTTCCGGAGCGCGGCGGGCGCATGAGCCCATTCTCCAGCCGCCCCGAAACCGCCGCCGAGCGGCCGCAGCGGTCGCTGGAAAACGCCTACGCCACGGTGGCGGTGCCGCCCCACGAAGCCGGATTTTGGCGCCATTGGTGGGCGTTCGTCGGCCCGGCGATTCTAGTCAGCGTCGGCTACATGGACCCGGGCAACTGGGGCACCGACCTGGCCGGCGGGGCGCAGTATCACTACGGGCTGCTGTGGGTGGTGGGGCTGGCCAGCCTGATGGCCATCGTGCTCCAGGTGATTGCGGCCCGGCTGGGCGTGGTGACCGGCAAGGACCTGGCGCAGTGCTGCCACGACTGGTATCCGAAATGGACGCGGATTCCCAACTGGCTGCTGGCGGAGGTCGCGGTCGGCGCCTGCGACTTGGCGGAGGTGCTGGGCAGCGCGGTGGCGCTGAATCTGCTGTTCCATATTCCCCTGCTGTGGGCGGTGCTGATCACCGGGCTGGACGTGCTGCTTTTGCTGGCGATGCAGAACTTCGGGATGCGCACCATCGAGGCGGTGATTTTGCTTTTGGTGGCGACCATCGCCGTCTGCTATTACATCGAGATTTTCGTCTTGCCGCAGACGCACCCCAGCTTCGCCGCCCTGGGGAAGGCGCTGTTCATTCCCAGCCTGGGGCAGGTGGGCATGCTCTACGTGGCGATCGGCATTATCGGCGCGACGGTGATGCCGCACAACTTGTATTTGCACTCCGCGCTGGTGCAAAGCCGGCAGCTGAAGCGCGACGACGCCTCGATGCGGCGGGCGATCCAGTTCAATACGCTGGATTCGGCGGTGGCGCTGACCATCGCGTTTTTCGTCAATGCGGCGATTTTGGTGCTGGCGGCGATGGTGTTTTTCGGCCGCACCAGCGTGGCGGTGCCGGGCGGGGTGATCCATTTCGGCCCTGACAGCGACTGGATTCGCGTGGCGTACCTGACGCTGGCGCCGCTGCTGGGAACCATCGGCGCCAGCACCCTGTTCGCCGTGGCGCTGCTGGCCAGCGGGCAGAGCAGCACGGTGACGGGCACGCTGGCCGGGCAGGTGGTGATGGAAGGCTTCATGCACTGGCGGATCAAGCCCTGGCTGCGGCGGCTGATCACGCGCGTGCTGGCCATTCTGCCGGCGGTGTTTTTGATCGGCCTGCGCGGCGGCAGCAGCGTGACGGATCTGCTGAACCTCAGCCAGGTGGTGCTGGCGCTGCAACTGCCGTTCGCCATGTTTCCGCTGCTGCACTTCACCAGCTCCCGGCGGGTGATGGGCAAGTGGCGCAACGGGAAGTTTCTGCTGGCGGCCGGCTGGGCCAGCGCCGTCATCATCACCGGCATGGACATCTACGGGCTGCCGGATCTGCTGCGGACGGCGTGGGTGGTGGTCGCCGGACATTAGGCGCGCGCGGCCCCCCGCGCCGTGGACGCCTTCCGCAGGCGCATACTGGTGGCCGGAAGCAGCCATTGGCGGGCCCGGGCCCGGGCCCGCCGCGGGCGGGGCGCCCGGCGTTCCCAACCGGCGGGGTTGAGCCCCGCGTACGCGCCCAGCGGACCGGACCGTTGCACGGAGCGGAGGAAACATGCGGATCGGCGAAGGCATCGAGACGGTGGCCAGCCAGCATACCGTCGCCGCGACGGTGGAGCGGCTGAAAAACCTGCCGCGCTCCCGCGGCGTGCAGCTGTTCGCGGTGATTGACCACGCGAGCGAAGCGGCTAAGGTCGGGCTGCGGATGCGTCCGGCGCAGCTGCTGATTTTTGGCAACCCGAAGGCGGGCACGCCGCTGATGATCGCCGCGCCGAGCCTCGCCCTGGACCTGCCGCTGAAGATTTTGGTCGCGGAGGATGAACGCGGGCAGGTGCAATTGTTCTATAACCGGGCGGAGTATTTGGAAGCGCGGCACGGGCTGCCCGAAGAGCTGGCGGCGGCGTTGGCGGTGGCCGCGTCGCTGGCGGCGCAGGCGGGGGAATAGCGCCGCGGCGGCAGTAGGGTAGCCGTCCTCGGCTGCCTAAACACCGGACAGGCGAGGCCACCCATCCCACGTTCTCCGCCCGAGCGCGCCGGTAGGGTAGCCGTCCTCGGCTGCCAACAGTTTGGATTGCCGTCCTCGGCTGCCAAACCCCGGACCAGCGATAGCGCCCATCCCCTTTCTTTCCATGGTGGGGTATGCCTCCGGCTTGCGTAGGGCCGCGCTGGGGCGGCCGGAGCGGCGCGGCAGCGGCAGGCGCTTGGTTATTCCACGCGCAGCGCGAGGGATGGGGCGATGCGGACCGCGCGGCGCGCGGGCAGCCAGCAAGCGGCGGCGGCGACCAACAGCAAACCAGCGGCGGCCGCGGCGTAGAGCAGCGGGCTGAAGGGGCTGACGCCAAACAGCAAGCTGCCCAGCACCCGGCTCAGCGCCAGCGCCGCGACCACGCCGGCGGCCAGGCCCAGCACCACCGGCTGTAAGCCGGTTAGGAAGATTAGGCGGTAGAGGTCCGGCGCGCCGGCGCCGAGGGCCATGCGCAGGCCGATTTCCGGCGAGCGGCGGGCGACGGAATAGGAAACGACGCCATAAATGCCCAGGCAGACCAGCAGCAGCGCGGCAGCGGCGAACAGCACCACCAGCAGCATTTGGAAGCGGCGTGGCGCGAGCGTGGCGGCGACGATTTGCCGCATGGAACGGAGGCTCTCGACCGGGATCGCCGGGTCAATAGTCCAGATGGCGCGGCGAATTTCGGGGCCGATGGTGGCGGCGGGGAGATCGGTGCGGAGCACCAGCGATTCCTGGTTATTGCCGCCGTACCAGCGGTAGACCACCAAGCCGGAGGAGAGCAGGCTGACGGCGTGCATATTGGCCACCACGCCGATGACGGTGAACGGCGGCCGCTGGGGATCGCGATAAAAAGTTTGCCCGATGGGATTGCGATGGCCCCAAGCGGCGCGGGCGGCGGCGGCGGAGACCAGCACGCGGTGATGGCCGGCGTCGGCGGCGTTCAGATTGCGGCCGGCGAGGATGGGAATCTTGAGCACCGAAAACAGGCTGGGGCTGATGCGGCGCCAGTTCGCCAGCGGCTGCTCGGTGACAGGCCGGGTATCGCCGGGAACGGTGATGGGATTGACGTCGTTGTTGCCGCCGAGCGGCAGCGTGTCGATCAGCGCGGCGCAGCGGACGCCGGGCAAGGCGCGGGCAGCGGCCAGCGCCTGGCGCCAAAACTCCTGGCGCTGGGCGCCCTTGTGGTAGAG
>JAKAUF010000076.1 GCA_021827785.1 Acidobacteriota bacterium
ATGGTGGGTCAGGTTTGGCGGCGGCGGTTCCCGGAGCGCGCGACGAACGGGAGCGATGAACCAGAATCACGGGCGCGGCGTCTGGGGCGGCCGCAGGGCCGCGATGCCGCCAAGTGCCTGGCCGGGCCGCAGCACGGCTGCGCCCCGCGCCCCGCCTGGCGCGCGGCCGCTACCAGCCGCGGGTTTGCAGTTGTTCTTCCGGCCGAATGGCGGCGGCGTCCAGGCCCCGCATCGGTTCTCCCAATTCAGCCGAGACTTCCAGCAACACTTGAGGATCGCGGAAATGGGTCGTGGCCCGGACAATCGCCCGCGCCCGCGCCGCCGGATCCTCGCTTTTAAAGATGCCGCTGCCAACGAACACCGCCTCGGCGCCGAGTTGCATCACCAGCGCGGCGTCAGCGGGCGTGGCAATGCCGCCGGCGGAGAAATTCGGCACCGGCAACCGGCCCTCGCGCGCCACCATCCGCACCAGTTCCACCGGAGCGGCCAGTTCCTTGGCGCGGCCAAACAGCTCTTCTTCCCGTAGCAGCGTCAGCTCCCGCATCTCGCGCACGATGGCGCGTATGTGCCGCACGGCATGCACGACGTCGCCGGTCCCGGCCTCGCCCTTGGTGCGGATCATGGCCGCGCCTTCGGCGATGCGCCGCAGGGCCTCGCCGAGGTTGCGGGCGCCGCAAACAAAGGGCACCGTGAAGGCGTGCTTGTCCACGTGATAGGCCTCGTCGGCGGGCGTGAGGACCTCGCTTTCGTCAATGTAGTCCACGCCCAATGCCTGGAGGATCTGGGCCTCCACCAGATGCCCGATGCGGCACTTGGCCATCACCGGAATCGAGACGGACTGCATGATTTCGCGGATCTTGCGAATGCTCGCCATGCGCGCCACGCCGCCTTCCTTGCGGATGTCGGCGGGAACGCGCTCCAGGGCCATCACCGCGGCGGCGCCGGCTTGTTCGGCGATTTGGGCTTGCGCGGCGTCGGTGACGTCCATGATGACGCCGCCTTTCAGCATCTCCGCCAGCCCGGTTTTGAGACGCGGTTCAGGGTTGGGCATAAGGGTGTTGGCTCCGAACTTCTATTATCTACGGCCCCGGCCCGGCGGGGCAAAACCGGGGCGACGACCCCCAGCCCACGGCGGCGATGCGCGAGCTAGCGAACTGATATTCTGGACTCTCTCATGACCACTCGATACGCGTACTTTTTCGGCGGCGGCAAAGCCGAGGGCAATGGCCAGATGAAGGATGAGCTGGGCGGCAAGGGCGCCGGCCTGGCGGAAATGACCAACGCCGGGCTGCCCGTGCCGCCGGGCTTCACCATCTCCACCGAGGCCTGCCGGGACTACATCCGGCGGGGGCGGAAAGTGGCGCCCGAGGTGGAGCGCGAGACGCGGGAAATGCTGGCGCGGCTGGAAGCGCTGCAAGGGCAGAAGCTGGGCGACCCGAACCGCCCCTTGCTGGTCAGCGTGCGCAGCGGCGCCAAGTTCTCCATGCCGGGCATGATGGACACCATCCTGAACATCGGCTTGAACGATCGCACGGTGGAGGGACTGGCGCGGCAGGCGAACAATCCCCGCTTCGCCTACGACAGCTATCGCCGCCTGATGCAGATGTTCGGCAGCGTGGTCCTGGAGATGGAGAAGAAGGTCTTTGATGCAATCTTCGACGCGCAAAAAAAGAAACGCAAGGTCAAGCTGGACACCGAACTGAGCGCGGAGGATTTGCAGGCGGTGATCGCCGGCTACCGCGCCGCGATCAAGAAGCACACCGGCGAGGATTTCCCGCAAGATCCCTATCGGCAGCTGCAAATGGCCCGCGACGCCGTCTTCCGGTCCTGGTTCAATGACCGCGCCCGCGCCTACCGGCGCATGCAAAACATCTCCGACGACCTGGGCACCGCGGTCAACGTGCAAACCATGGTCTTCGGGAACCTGGGCGAAAGCAGCGGCACCGGCGTCGGCTTCACCCGCAATCCCGCCACCGGCGAAAAGGTCTTTTACGGCGAGTTTCTGATGAACGCCCAGGGCGAGGATGTCGTCGCCGGCATCCGCACCCCGGTGCACATCTCCGAGCTGCGCAACATCCTGCCGGCGGTCTATGACCAATTGCGCGAAATCACCACGCGGCTGGAAAAGCATTACCGCGACATGCAGGATTTCGAGTTCACGATTCAAGAGCAAAAGCTCTATATGCTGCAAACCCGCAACGGCAAGCGCACCGGGCGGGCGGCGTTGAAGGTGGCGATGGACATGGTCCAGGAGGGGCTGATCAACCGGTCCGAGGCGATCTTCCGCGTGGACGCGAACCAGCTGTACGAACTGCTCTTCCCCGGCTTCGACCCCAAGGCGCTGAAAGCGGCGGAGGCCATTGCCCAGGGGCTGCCCGCCTCGCCCGGCGCGGCCGTGGGCCAAATCGTCTTCACCGCCGAAGCGGCGGTGGCCTGGGCGGAAAAGAAGAAAGGGCCGACCATCCTGGTCCGCGCCGAGACCACGCCCGAGGACATCCATGGCATGGAAGTGGCGGCGGGCATTTTGACCGCCCGGGGCGGCATGACCAGCCATGCCGCCGTGGTCACCCGCGGCATGGGCAAATGCTGCGTGGCCGGCGCCGGGGGCATCGAGGTGGACGAGCATGCCAAGAAGATGCGCATCGGCAAGAAGACCTTCAATGAGGGCGACTGGATCTCGATTGACGGTTCCAGCGGCGCGGTTTACGCGGGCCAGCTCGCCACCCGCCCCGCCGATCCCAAAGACCCCATGCTGGTCGAATTCATGAGCTGGGCGGAGCCGCACCGCAAGATGGGCGTCCGTGCCAACGCCGATGTGCCGCGCGACGCCAAGGCGGCGCGCGCCTTCGGCGCCGAGGGCATCGGGCTTTGCCGCACGGAGCACATGTTCTTCGGCGAGGGCAAGATCGAGCACATGCGCGCCATGATCCTGGCCGGCGATGAGAAGGCCCGCCGCGCCGCCCTGAAGCGCCTGCTGCCCCTGCAACGGCGCGACTTCGCGGGCATTTTCGAGGCCATGGAGGGCCTGCCCGTCACCATCCGCACTCTGGATCCGCCGCTGCATGAATTCCTGCCCCAGCGGGAAGAGATCATGGTGGATTTGGAGCGCCTGAAGCTGGCCACCCCGGCCAAGAAGCGCAAGCTGACCGCGGAGATCAAAAAGAAGTACGCCGATTACCAGATCACCAACGCCGCCGGACTGGAGCAACTGCTGCGCCGCGTGCAGGACCTGCACGAGGTGAATCCGATGCTGGGCCTGCGCGGCTGCCGGCTGGGCATCCTCTATCCGGAAATCACCGAGATGCAGGTCCGCGCCATCTTCGAGGCGGCGCTACAGGTCGCCAAGAAGGGGAAAACCGTCAAGCCGGAGATCATGATTCCGCTGGTGGCCACGCCGAAGGAACTGGCGCTGCAAAAGGAGATCGTGAATCGCGTGGCCGGCGAGGTCTTTGCCGCCGCGGGAAAAAAGATTGACTACCTGGTCGGCACCATGATCGAGCTGCCGCGCGCCGCCTTGGTCGCCGGCGAGATCGCCGCCGAAGCCCAGTTCTTCAGCTTCGGGACCAATGACCTGACGCAGACCACCTACGGCTTTTCGCGCGATGACATCGGCAAGATCCTGCCGTTCTATTTGCAGCAGGGCGTGCTGAAGCAGGACCCCTTCGCCAGCCTGGACCAGAGCGGCGTGGGACAACTGGTGCAGCGGGCCACGGAAGCGGGCCGCAAGAGCCGGCCGGACTTGAAGGTGGGCATCTGCGGCGAGCACGGGGGAGACCCGGCGTCGGTGCAGTTCTTCTACCAGACCGGCCTGAACTACGTCTCCTGCTCTCCGTATCGCGTGCTGACCGCGCGGCTGGCCGCGGCCCAAGCCGGCGCGGCCGACACCAAGGCGCGGGCCGAGGCCGGGCGCACGGCGTAGCCTCG
>JAKAUF010000200.1 GCA_021827785.1 Acidobacteriota bacterium
GATCTGCCCGCCGCGGTCGTGCAGCACGCTTTGCGCCGCTACCGCCCCACCCCCTATCCCGGCCGCATCGTGCTGTTCCGGTCGCAGCACCAGATTCTTTCCTCCCGCGGCATGGGCCGGTTTCGCGATCCCACGATGGGGTGGGAGGAATTGGCTGCCGGCGGATTGGACATCCGCGAGATTCGGGGCGGCCATACGGAAATCTTCGCGCCGCCGGGCGGCGCGGCCATGGCCCAAGTCTTCGCCCACATCGTCGCGGCGGCGGGCGGTCCGCGTCCCGTGGGCTGTGGGCAGGAATCGTCATGATCCCAGACTGGTTGTCTTCCATCGCCGAACATGCGCGGCGGCGTCCGCAAGCGTTGGCCATCTCCGCGGCGGGAGAATCCCTGACCTATGGGGAGTTGGTGGCGCATGCCCAGGGGTTGGCCGCGCGCTTGGCCGCGGCCGGCATGGGACGCGAAAGCCTAGTGGCCCTGGCTCTGCCTAATGGCCTGGCCCGCGCCGCCGCCACGCTGGCGATGCTCCAAGCCGGCGCCGCATATCTACCGTTGAGTCCCAACGATCCTCCGGGGCGCCTGGAGTCGGTGCTTTGGGATTCCGGCGCGGAACTGCTGCTGGCGCCGCCGGAACTGGCCAAGCAGCTGGTGGCCGGTTCTTGGTCCACATGGGCCATCCAGGGCCTAGAGGATCTGCCCGCTGGCGGCGGGTTCCTTCCCCTGCCGACCGGGGCGCCGGAGGATCTGGCCTATGTGATCTATACCTCCGGTTCGACCGGAGCGCCGAAGGGCGTGGAGATCGAGCGCGGCGCTCTGGCGCAGTTGATCGTCTGGCACCAAAGCGAATACCAGGTCACTCCCGCCGACCGTGCTTCGCTCCTGGTCCATCCCGCGTTTGACGCCGCCGTCTGGGAGTTGTGGCCCTATTGGGCGGCCGGCGCCAGCCTGCATGTAGCGCCGCCGGAGGCGCGGCTCGATCCGCGGGTGCTGCGCGACTGGCTGCTGAGCGAGCGGATTACGATTGCGATCGCCGCCACCCCACTGGCCGAACAGCTGATCACGCTGCCCTGGCCGGCGGAGACACCGCTGCGGGCGTTACTGACGGGCGGCGATCGGTTGCGCCGCCATCCGCCCGCCGGGCTGCCATTTTCGCTGGTCAATCATTACGGACCGACGGAAGCCACCGTCGTCACCACCTATGGTTCCGTGCCGCCAGAGGGTGATGGACTGCCGACGATCGGCCGCCCGGTTCCCTATCTGGAGGTCCGCATCTGCGCGGGCGACTTGGCCCCGGTCGCCGCCGGCGCCACGGGGGAACTCTGCATTGCCGGCGCCGCGCTGGCCCGCGGCTACCGTTACGCCCCCCGGCTGACCGCCGAACGATTCGTCGTGGAACCGGCAACGGGCCGGCGGTGGTATCGCAGCGGCGATTGCGCCCGTTGGCGCGCGGACGGCGCCCTGGAATTTCTGGGACGGGCCGACCGTCAGGTGAAGATCCGGGGCTGGCGCATTGAGCCCGCCGAGATCGAGCGCCAGCTCATCGCCCATCCCGCCGTCGCGGCCGCCATCGTCGAGGTGGCGAAGCCCAGCCGTGGCGATCCTGCGGCGGATCCCCGCTTGGTCGCCTATCTGGCGGCTTGCGGTGGCGAGCGTCCAGGGCTGGCGGCGATGCGCGCGTATCTCCGCTCCGCGCTGCCGGAGCCGATGCTGCCCTCCGAGGTCCGCTGGCTGGCGGAGATGCCGCAGACGGTTCAAGGCAAATGGGATCGCGCCGCCCTGGCCACGGCGCCGGTGCTGGCCGCCGACGACGCCGGCGAGCCAGTGGCGGCGGCAGCCCTCAGCCCCACGGTCGCGGCGCTGGCGGCCATCCTCGCCGAAGCGCTGGGCGCCGAAAGCGTCGGCCCGGATCAAGACTTTTTCCTGCTCGGCGGTCACTCCTTGCTGGGCGTGCAACTGATCGCCCGCGTGCGCGAGGAAATGGGCGTCGCCCTGCCGCTGCGCGCCATCTTCGACCATCCCACCGCCGCGCGCCTGGCGGAAGAAATTGACCGGCGCCGCGCGGGAGCCGCGCTGGAGGCGGCCCGCTAATGGCCGCCGCCGATACCGCCGCCGAGCGGCTGACGCTGACCCGCCTGCTGGATCCCGCGGTACTGGCTGATCCCTATCCGCTCTACGCCCGGCTGCGGCGGGAAGCCCCGGTGCATTGGGACCCCTACCTTCATGCCTGGGTCGTGACCCGATACGAAGACGTCATCACGGTGCTCCGGCAGTTCTCCGCCGCCCGGACGCCGAAGCCGGAGCAATTGGCGGCGATCGGCTTGGGCGAATTGTCGCCGGTGGCGGCGGTGCTGGTGCGGCAGATGCTGTTCCTCGATCCGCCGGCCCACACCCGCATCCGCGCGCTCGCCGCCCAGGCCTTCACCCCTGGCCGCGTGGCGGCGATGCGCGCACACATTCGCGACATCGTAGCCCGCCTGCTGGAGCCGCCCGCGGCCAATGGCCGCATCGAGGTGATCGCGGAGCTGGCCGCGCCGCTGCCCAGCATCGTGACCGCGGAGATGCTTGGGGTGCCGGCGGAAGACCATGGGAAGCTGAAAGCTCTATCGGCGGAGTTCGCCGGCATCCTTGGCAACTTCCAGCACAATCCCGACCGGATCGCACGCATGCTGCATGCCGTCGAAAGCCTGACGGCCTACTTCCATCGCCACATCGCCGCCCTGCGCTCCGGGCGGGAACCGCGCAGCGGGCTGGTCGCTTCGTTGCTGGCGGCCGAGGTGGATGGCGACCGGCTGAGCGAGGAAGAGGTGGTCGCAAACGCCATTATCACCATGGTGGGCGGCCAGGAGACCACCACCAATTTGATCGGCAAC
Source organism: Acidobacteriota bacterium (assembly GCA_021827785.1). Classification (GTDB taxonomy): domain Bacteria; phylum Acidobacteriota; class Terriglobia; order Terriglobales; family SCQP01; genus JAKAUF01. The sequence goes on from JAKAUF010000200.1 coordinate 2,867, forward strand.
GGGCTCTTGTCGCTGCTCCGCAATCCCGCCGAATGGGCCCGTCTCCGCTCCGACCCCAGCCTGGTTCCCACGGCGGTCGAGGAACTGCTGCGCTACGAAAGTCCCAGCCAGCACACCGCCCGCTTGGCCCCCGCCGACCTGGAGCTAGGCGGGCGGCGGATCCGCCGCGGGCAAGCCGTCGTTGCGGTGATGGCCGCGGCCAACCGCGATCCGGAGCAATTTCCCGATCCCGATCGCTTGGATCTTAACCGCCAGCCCAATCACCATGTCGCCTTCGGTTGGGGCGCGCATTTCTGTTTCGGCGCGGCGCTGGCGCGCATCGAGGGCCAGGAAGCGCTGCGCGGGATGGTCGCCGCGTTTCCCCACTTGGCTTTGACGGCGGAGCCGTTGGTCTGGCGGCCCAACCTCGCGCTCCGCGGCCTGGAAGCCCTGCCGCTGGTGGCTGCCGGCAACGGTGCGCCCTAGCCGCGGCGGCAGCATCGCTCCGCGCGAGGCCGGCCGCGGCGGCCGATGCTAGCATCAAGCCATGGCGGATACGGACGTACGCGAGGCGGTGCGGCAGCGTTACGGCGCGGCGGCGCAGCGGGTGAGCGGCGGTCAGAACAACGGTTGTTGCGGCGCGGCGGCGGGCGAAGGCGGCTGCGACCCCATTACCTCCAATCTTTATGACGCCGAGCAGTTGGCCGGCATGCCGGAGGCGGCGGGACGGGCCTCGCTCGGCTGTGGCAATCCCACGGCGCTGGCGGATCTCCGGCCGGGCGAGGTGGTGCTGGACCTGGGTTCCGGCGGCGGCTTGGACGTGTTGTTGTCGGCGCGGCGAGTGGGGCCCGGGGGCAAAGCCTACGGTCTGGACATGACCGACGAGATGCTGGCGCTGGCGCGGGAGAATCAAACGCGCGCCGGCGTCGCCAACGCCGAGTTCCTCAAAGGCCACATCGAGGACATTCCGCTGCCTGACGCCAGCGTGGACGTGATCGTTTCCAACTGCGTCGTCAACCTATCCGCCGACAAGGACCAAGTGCTGCGTGAAGCCTAGATCGGA
>JAKAUF010000219.1 GCA_021827785.1 Acidobacteriota bacterium
GAACGGGCCAATGGATGGGCGCGGGCCCCAGCCCCGCCGCTGGCAGGGCGTCCGGCACAATATCGCGCGGCGCGGAGCCCCGCTTACGCGCCCGGCCGGGCCGGGGACCGCGCGCCCCAAGCCCGGCGGTCGCCTGGCGGGGGTTGCTGCCCCGCTTGCTCCTCGCTGGGGTCGCGCGGCTTCTCTTGCTCAGGGGAGCCGCGGCCTTCCCGGGCCTTGTTCGCCCTGGGATGCGGCCCCTGCGGATGGCGTTAGCGCGGGGCGGCAAACGGCGCACCGTAGCGGGGGCTTGAGCCGGCTGAGGTCGGAGCGGGGAACCAGCCACCGCCGCCCGCTTGCCAATCCGCGCGGAGCGTGGCAGAATCCTATGCGAATCCCATAGGAGGGAGCGGCGCGCATGGGTGGGGAGGCGGAAATTCGCCAGGGCACATTGGCGCTGATGGTTTTGAAGACGCTGGAGATGCTGGGGCCGATGCACGGCTACGGTATCGCGCGGCGGATCGAGCAGGTGAGCCGGCAGCGCGGCGGGCCGCGGGTGTTGCTGAACTACGGGACCCTGTATCCGGCGCTGATCAAGCTGGAGCAGGAGGGCGCGATTGCCGCGCGGTGGGGCATGTCGGAGAACAACCGGCGCGCCAAGTTTTATAGCCTGACCGCCGCCGGCCGCAAGATGCTGGCGCGGGAAACGCGCGCGTGGCGGCGAGGCGCGGATATGCTGAACCGGTTTCTAATCGCTCCGGCGCCGGAAAAGGCGGAGTGAAATGCGGCGGTTGCGGCGCTTGTGTGCGCGGCTGCGGGGGTTGGGGCAGGCCCGGCGGCGGGAACGCGAATGGGCCGAGGAGATGGCGGCGCACATGGAGGCTGCCGTCGCCGACCGTCTGCGCGGCGGGATCGGCCGGGAAGAAGCCCGTCGGCGCGCATTGGCCGACCTGGGGGGGCTGCAACAAGTCAAAGAGGCCTGCCGGGAGCCGTGGACTTTGCAATGGATGGATGCGCGACTTGAGGAAATCCGCTACACGGGCCGGCAGATGCGGCGGCACCCGGGCTTTGCCGCCGCCGTCATCGGCATTCTCGGATTGGCTATCGCCGCCAATACGGCGGTCTTTGGCGTGGCCCGGGCGTTGGTGTTGCGGCGCTATCCCTACCGGCGGCCGAATCGCCTGGTGCAGGTTTGGGACGACTACGGGACGCCGGGCAACACGAGTCCGGTTTCCTATCCTGATTTCCGCGATTGGCGGCGGTGGAATCATAGCTTCAGCGACATTTCGGCGCTGAGCGGCGTGACCTTCTCGCTCGCCACCTCGTCGGCCCCCGTGCCGGTACGGGGAGATCTGGTATCCACCGGGGCGTTCCGCATGCTGGGGGTGCGGCCGCTGCTGGGACGCACGTTTCGCGCGGGCGAAAATCGTCCCGGTGCGGACGCCGGCACGGACCCCATCATCCTCAGCTACGGCTTTTGGCGGTCGCAATTCGGCGGAAGCCGGACGGTCGTCGGCCGCGTCATCCGGCTGGACAGCCGCGCCTGCACCGTCATTGGGGTCATGCCGCGCGGTTTTGTCTTGCCGCCAGGGGCCCCCGACCAGATCTGGGTAACTACGGCGGAGCTGTGGGAGAACGCGGGTCGGCCGATCGCTACCCGGCGCGGATATGCCTTTTTGCAAACTGTCGCCCGCCTGCGCCCGGGCGTGACACTGGCGGCGGCGCGCAAAGACATGGAGCGCGTGGCGGCGATGATGCGGCGGGCCCATCCTAAAGGCGATGAGTATACGGGCGCGATGGTCACGTCCTGGCAGCGGTTCGATACGGCCGGCCTGCGGCCAGTGGTCGAGATCCTGCTGGCGCTCGGCGGACTGCTTCTGCTGGCCGCCTGCGCTAGCGTGGGCGGGTTATGGCTGAGCCGGGCCGCGGCGCGGCAGCGGGAGAGCGCCATCCGCGCGGCTATCGGCGCGGGCCGGTGGCGGCTGGCTGCGCAGGAGGTCATCGAGGCCCTGGTGCTGGCGCTGCTGGGCGCAGGGCTGGGCTTGCTGCTGACCGCGGGCGGTGACCGCGCCTTGTCCGCCGCATTGAACTTGCGCGGATTCTACGCGCTGCGCGTGAGCTGGACGGTCATCGCGTTCGCGGTAGGCGCGGCGGTTTTCGCCGCTATCCTTTTCGCCCTGGCGCCGACGATTTTCGCCGCGCGGAGCGGCGTGTTGGCCGCGCTTAAAAGCGGCGGCGCTCAGGGCGGTCGAGGGCCCGCCGAGGGGCGCGTGCGCTGTGTCTTCGCCGCCGCGGAAGTGGCCCTCGCCACCGTCCTACTCATCGGTGCCTCGCTCCTCGCCCGGAGCCTGTTCGCCATTGAGCACGTGCGCCTCAACTTCAACCCCCATGGCGTCCTGACGTTTGCCCTTTCCGTCCCCGACCGTTACCCCCGTGCCCGCACAGCACATCTTTTCGAGGCTTTGGAATCGAGGCTGCGTCGCCTGCCGGGTGTAGTCGCGGTGGGCAGCGGGCAGAGCGGGCCGCTGCTGGGCGGTCAGGACCGCACGGCGGTCAGCAACGTGAACGGGCGCAGCCTAGGGGCACGCGAGATCGGGGTGGAAGTGATCATTGTCACTCCGGGCTATTTCCGCACGTTGCAAATCCCGCCGCTTCAGGGCCGAGGGCTGCGTCGTGGCGACAACGCCACCGCACCTCTGGCCCTCGTTGTCAACCAGGCCGCGGCGCGGCTTTTTTTCCGCGACCGGAATCCCGTCGGCGAGACCTTGGACCCGCAGGTCACCAGCGTCCGCGGCGGCAGCCAGCACCTCTGGAGGGTGGTGGGCGTGGTCGCCAATGCCAGGGAGCATAGGCTTACGGGGAGGCGGCCGCATGCCATTTTGTATTTGCCGCTGGCACAGGCCTCGGCTGGGGCGCAGTGGGTCTTCCTGCGGGTGCGCGGTAGTCCTGTCGCGTTGGTTCCCGCCATTCGCGCCGCGGCGCATGCAGTGGATCCCGCGCAGGCGCCCTTCTATCTGCACAAGCTCGATTACAACTACGAACAGGCCTTTGCGAGCCAGCGGCAGATGGCGGGGGTGGCGCTGGCGTTCGCGGTTCTGGCGCTGCTGCTGACCGGGCTCGGGCTCTACGCGGTGGTCGCGTATGCGGTGGCGCAGCGGCGGCGGGAGATCGGCCTCCGCTTGGCCCTGGGCGCGCAGCGGCGCGAGGCTGTGGCGGTGGTCTTGGGCCAGGGGCTCGGCCTTACCACGATCGGGCTGGCCGTCGGGGTCCTGGGCGCGTGGTTCGCCTCCCGCCTGCTCACCAGCCAGCTATTCCATGTACGCCCAGGCGACCCCGCCACGTTCCTTGCCGCCGTGGCCGTGCTTGCGGCGGTCGCCGCCGGGGCGTGCTACCTGCCGGCGCGGCGCGCCGCCCGCGTGGATCCGGCGGAATCCCTGCGTTGCGAGTAGGCAACAGGGATCCGCCGGCCTGTGGAAATCTGGTTGAAAACCGGCCCATTTGTGGGCCAAATTCCCGCCAAATGGACGTTTTTGCCAGGCGTCGGACGTCCGGCGTCCGGCGGCTACAAGGCAAAGAAATCAAATGGTTTAGCCGCCGATGCCCGGTTTACTCCGCAGTCACCCGTCCGGTGGGTCAACAAAAATGCACCTTTTGGCCGTTTTGCACAGGCGTCATCGTCCTGTGATTTAAGCCCAGTGCGGGAAAACGCAAATTCCCACAGGCAGGGGCCACCGAGCGGTGGGGTGCGAGGTTGCCAACGTGGCAAGCGTTGCCGGTCATTCCCGCGATGACGGCCGACGTGTTCGATGCCGCAACGGGCCGGGTATGCTGAGAGGGATGAAGCCAGCGGGAGCAGCGGTGAAGATTGCAGTCAAGGCGAACGTAGCCTTAGCACCGCTGACCACGTTTCAGATCGGTGGCGCCGCG
>JAKAUF010000259.1 GCA_021827785.1 Acidobacteriota bacterium
GTACGGCTCCTTCGGCCATGACCACGCGTACATGCGAGCCATGCGCCGGTTGTTTCGCCAGGCGGGCTTCGATGTCCATCTTTGGACCGCCGATGGCGCCGACGAAATCCCCAATGGCAGCCTTCCGGACACGACCGTTGGCATAGACTTCGGCGCCGGCAGCGCGCGCGCGGAGTTCCCCAAACTGCTCCGCCAACGGCCGCATAACCCGCATTTTTGCAGCGAGTTTTGGACCGGCTGGTTTGATCACTGGGGCGGTCCGCACCACACCGTTCCCGCCGCCGTCAATGCCCGCGACGTGGAGTGGATGATGGCCCGCGGCTATTCCTTCAACCTCTATATGTTCGTCGGCGGCACTTCCTTCGGCTATCGCCCCGGCGCCAACTCTGGCCCTCGGCACCCCTACCAGCCGGACGTGAACAGTTACGACTACGATGCGCCCATCAGCGAAGCCGGTGACGTCACGCCAAAATTCACCGCCATCCAGCAAGCCATCGTCCGTCATCTGCCCGCCGGCACGCGCTTGCCGCCAGCTCCCGCTCCGGCGCGGCGCATGGCGCTGGCGCGCTTCGCGCTGACCGAAGCGGCGCCCTGGACGGCGGCATTGCATGGCCTCCGCCCCACGCGCAGCCAAGCCCCGACTTGCATGGAAGACCTGGGCCAGTCCTTCGGCTACGTGCTCTATCGTCTGGCCCATGCGCCGGCAGGGAAGGGCAGGTTGGCCATTCCCGGCATCCGCGACTACGCTACGGTCCTGCAAGGCGGCCGCCGACTGGGAACGCTGGACCGTCGCATCAGCCGCTTCGATCTGCCGCTGCGCCTGACGGCCGACGAGCCGCTGGAAGTGCTGGTCGAAAACATGGGCCGCATCAATTTCGGCCCCGCCATGGTGGATGGCCGCTCCGGCATCGTCGGGCCCGTCACCTGGGACGGCCGCGAGCTGACCGGCTGGGAGCAGTATTCGCTGCCCTGGTTATCGCCACCGCCGCGCCTGCCCTGGGCGCCCGCCGCCGCCCACGCGGAAAAAATCGGTGGCGCGCCGACGTTTTATCGTGGCAGCTATCAAATTGATCATCCGGCGGACACGTTTCTGGATCTGCGCGGCTGGGGCAAGGGCGAAGTCTGGGTCAACGGCCGCCATCTCGGCCGCTTCTGGCACGTCGGCCCGCAGCAAACGCTCTATCTCCCCGCTCCCTGGTTGCGCCCCGGCGGCAATGAATTCGTCGTGCTCGAGCTCGAGCCCCCGGGCCGTGGCTCATTGGCGGGTTTGACCGCGCCCGCCTACGGCCGCTCCCCGGCGCCCAGCGCTCGCGCCTAGCCGTGATCTTTCCATTCGTGGAGTCTCCGCCCTAGCCGCGAGCAAAATCGGGCCGCCCCGCCGCAGGCGGGGCTGGGCCCGCGCCAGGCAAAGGGGGGCGCGCGGCGCGGGCGGGGCTGGGGTCCGTGCCCGGCAAGGGCGATGGGCCTCCGCCTGCTCACGCCTCGCGCGCCGCCGCGTCCAAGCCGTCGTATACAATCCCCCAGCGCCGCCGGCCGCCGGCGGCGCCGCCGCCGTTGGCCCGACCTTCGACCGCATCAGGTTCCGCGATGAACGATTTCCGCCACGCCATCCGCTTTCTGCTCAAGTCGCCGGGCTTTACCGCCGTCGCCCTCCTGACCTTGGCCTTGGGCATCGGCGCCAACACCGCCATCTTCACCCTGGTCAACGCCGTCATTCTGCGCGGGTTGCCCGTCGGTCATCCCAGCCAACTGGTCCTGCTCACCGACCCCACCGCCATGGGCATGAGCTATGGCACCTCGGGGGGCCGCCGCGGGTTGCTCGCCTTTCCCGAGTACCGCCGCTTGCGTCGAAGCGATCATGCCTTCTCCGGACTGATGGCCGCCGCCAGCATGACCGCCCGCGATCCGGTGCAATGGGGCTCCGGCGGCGCCGAACTGATCCGCGCCGAGCTGGTCAGCGCGAACTACTTCTCCGTCCTGCAAGTCCCCGCTTATCGCGGCCGCACCTTCAATCCGTCCGCGCCCTTCGTCGCCGATGGCGACCCCGTCGCGGTGATGAGCTACGGCTATTGGCGGCGCCGCTTCGCCGCCAATCCCGCCGTCTTGGGCCGCACCTTCACCCTCTATGGCCACAGCTTCACCGTGATCGGCGTGACCCCGCCGGGATTCCACGGCATCAGCGTCGGCGATGTGCCGGACCTCTATTTCCCCATGTCCATGGCCCCGGCCGTCCAGCCCGGCCCACCGTTGCTGACCAATCCGCCGGGCGTTTCCCGCGTCATGTGGCTTCAGGTCATGGGCCGGCTGAAGCCCGGCTTCACCCGCACCCAAGCGCAAGCCGCCACCAACGTCATTTTCCGCCGCACCGTTCGCCGCCAGGCCGCCGCCGCCGCCGATCCGCAAAGCCGCCATTCCATCCTCAGCCAATATCTCCAGCTCACGCCCGGCGCCCGCGGCGTCTCCGGTCTCCGCGGCCAGTTTGGCGATCCGCTGTGGGCCCTGTTCGCGCTGGTGGCCATGGTTCTGTTGCTGGCCATCGTCAATCTCGCCAGTCTGCTGCTGGCCCGCGCCGCCGCGCGGCACAAGGAAATCGGCGTGCGCCTGGCGCTGGGCGCCGGCCCCGGCCGCATCCTTCGCCAGTTGCTGACCGAGAGCCTGACGCTGGCCATCGCCGGCGGCCTCGCCGGCGCGCTGCTGGCCATTTGGGGCGCGCGGCTGTTGGTCCGCATGGTTTCCGGCGCCGGCATGCCCATCCAACTGAGCCTGTCGCCGGATTGGCGCGTCTGGGGCTTCATCGCCTTCATCTGCATCGCCAGCGGCGTTTTGTTCGGTCTGGTGCCGGCGCTGCGCCTAGCCCGTCTGGACGTGAATGACGCCTTGCAGTCCCAGGGCCGCGGTGGCTCCGCCCGCAGCCGCCACATCCTGTCCCATTGGCATATTCCCGGTTGGCCGCGCGGCGGTCTGCCCCTGGGCAAACTATTGATCATTGGCCAAGTGGCGCTGGCGGTCGTCTTGCTGGTCGGCGCGGGCCTATTCGTGCGCAGCCTGCGCCAGCTGACCCAGGTGCCGCTCGGCTTCAATCCTCACGGCCTCTACGCCTTCCGCTTGGATAGCGCCCGCGCCGGCTATCATGGCGCCGCCGCCGGCGAGTTCGTCCGCCAGGTGCAGCAACGCGTCGCCGCCCTGCCCGGCGTCGCGACGCTGGCCATCTCCGACAATGGCCTTTTCGACGGCAGCGAATGCGGCCTGCCCGTCTCCGCCCTCGGCTACAAAGCTCCCAACGGCAAGCCCGGTTTCGGCGTCCGCTGCGATTCCGTCACCGCCAACTACTTCCGCGTCACTGGCATTCCGATCATCCTCGGCCGGGCGCTCGGCCCGCAGGATGAAAGCGGCGCCAAGCACATCGTCATCAACCAAACCTTGGCGCAGCGCGTCTTCGCCCACCGCGTAAGCGGGACGCGCGGCCAAGCCGCGCTGGGGCCCGCGCCCGTCAGTAGCCCCATCGGCCAGCAGCTCCACGACTTGTATCCCGACGACCACAATGCCGTCTACACCATCGTCGGCGTCGCCGCCGATGCCAAGCACAATTCACTTTCGGAAAAGCCGGCACCGCGCATCTATCTGCCCTTTTATAACGGCCTGCCCGTGGCCGTCGGCCAATACTCCGGCGGCGTCTACATGATTCGCGCCGCGGGCGGGGCGGAGGGGCTCGCGGCCGGCGTCCACCGCGTGCTCCATTCCCTGGATCCCAGCCTGCCGCCGCCCACCGTCCAGTCCCTCTCCGCGCTTATCCAGCAGTCGCTGGCGCCACAGGCGATGCTGGCGGAACTCAGCGGCTTTTTCGCCGCCGTCGCGCTGCTGCTTGCCGCCATCGGCCTCTATGGCGTCAC
>JAKAUF010000402.1 GCA_021827785.1 Acidobacteriota bacterium
GGCTGCCGTGGCGTGATGGTGCGCAAACTGCGGTTTGCGCATGCGCGCAAATCCAGGGCGGCCTCCCCGACCCTCTCCAGCCGTGCGCCTACCTGCACATCGCCTCCGATGCGTTGCAGGCGGCGATTCGGCCCGCCGCCCAGGAGGGCGACGGCACGCAGGGCAGAAGCCCTACCCCACGTGCGGCGGCAGCTGCGGGGGGACCACCTTCGCGGCGGGGCGGCCTGACCCCAATGCCCTCTATCTCCAGCATAAGAAAACAGAACCGAAAAAAACAGGCTGCGCGTTCGGGTGCATTCCGCTAGCTTAGATTGCGCGGCCGGGCCGATGCCGGCGGCACGGGAGGCGGCGATGAAAGATTTTGCGGGCAAGATAGCGGTCGTCACGGGCGCCGCGAGCGGCATTGGATTGGCGATTGCCGCGGAATGCGTTCGGGCGGGAATGAAAGTGGTCCTCGCCGATGTCGAGGCCGGGGCGCTGGCCGCCGCCGGAGCCAAACTCGAGGCGCTGGGAGGCGCGGTGCGGTGCGTGCGGACGGACGTGGCGCGGCGCTGTGAGGTAGAGGATCTGGCGCGCCGGGCGCTGGACGCGTTCGGCGGCGTGCATCTGTTGGTCAACAATGCGGGCGTGGCGGCGGGCGGAGCGCCGTGGGATGCGACCTGGAACGATTGGGAATGGGTGCTCGGCGTCAACCTGTGGGGGGTGATCCAGGGTGTCAAGGTATTCACGCCAATCCTGCTGGAGCAGGGCGGCGAATGCCACATCGTGAACACTGCCTCGACCGCCGGCCTGATGTGCGGGGGATTTTCCGCGCCCTACGCCGTCAGTAAGCACGCGGTGGTGGCGCTGTCGGAGAACTTGTATATGGCGCTGCGGCGCCGCGGTGCGGCAATTGGGGTTTCCGTTCTGTGCCCGGGTCCGGTGCGGACCAACGTTGTCGACGCGGAGCGGAACCGGCCGGTGGAACTGCGCAATGAACCCGTTGAGCTGAGCAGCGAGATGCAGGCCGGGCGGGCGGCGGTGCGGGCGCACCTGTCTGCGAGCATGGCGCCAAGCCGAGTGGCGGAAATGGTGTTCGCGGCGATCCGCAACGAACAGTTCTATGTCCTTACCCATCCCGAATGGATGGCAGTGGTGCGGCTGCGCCTGGACCGGCTGTTGGCCATGGAAAACCCCGCCGACCCGGCCCCGTTAGTCGCACGGCTATTGAACGCCCCGGCGCGGAGCGGCCAGGACGGCTGAGGGCCGCGGTTACCCCGAGGGTGACCGGCAGGCATGCCGCGCATAACATTTGGGGCAGCCCAGTCAGCGGTCGGCGAGGGAGAGGGGGCCGGGTCAAAGATGATTCGATCTGATGTTTGCGGTCTGGGCTATGGGGTTGGTTGCTCACGTTTGCCCTGGCTAGCCCAGAACCGGCGCTGGATCCCAGGTGGGCTCCGGTAGCTGGGTTCGCGCCGCTGCGCTATTTCCGGCAGGCGGCCGCCATCGCGCGATGGGATGACGCCGCGATCATCGCGGCATCGCAGGATCTCGCGGCGACCCGCTACGGAGCGGCGATCTGGCTGTTTGGGCGGCTGCTGTATCTGGGCACAGGGCTCTGGGTTCGGGGACGGCATAGCGCAGGGAGTAAAAAGCTCCTGTGGGGGTGAAATTGGGACGCTGGCCGAGCGGCCAGCCAAACGCTAAGCGCTGGATGGATAAGGACCTTAGGGATGGCCGGAAAATTGCTTGGTCCACCGTATGGCACTACCAGCAAGGGGTCGGCTGGGCTGGGGCGGGCTGGGGTCCCCGGCCCAGCCGGCGCGTAAGCGGGACGCGCGGCGAACCCGGGGTCCGCAACGCGCAGCGGTGCGCGTTGGGGTGGGCAGCCGCGCTGGGGCCCGCGCCAAGCAATCGTGGCGGCACTCCAGCATTCCTGTCCGCGCCTTTCGCGCGGCGGCGTTGGCGCTAATGGGAATGCTGGCGGCGGGCACGGCATGGGGGCAGGCGGCGGGCGGGGGATCTCCGCGCATTGCCGTATGGGAAAACCTTCAGGCGGCGACAAACTCCGAGGGACAGACCTATTTGTCCGACACCTCAGTGGCGCTGGCGTTGTCGCAGCGGGTGACGCTGTCGGCCGGTCTGCCGATTTATGACGTTCCTGGCGGCGCGGGACTGGGCGACATCTATGCACGGCTGAACGTCGCGCGGCCAATGTCGTGGGCGACGCTGGGATTGCAGTTCACCGCGACCGCGCCGACCGGAAACACCAGCCTAGGGCTGAGCACGGGGCGATTCACCGGGGACTTCACCGGGCGGCTGAGCCGCTGGCTGGGGCCGTTGCATCCCTTCGTCGCCGCAGGCATCGCCAACACCGTGCCGGAAACGCTGTATTACCTGCGGCAGTACACCTCGCTGGGGTTGGTGGGACATGTCGAGGCGGGATCCGGACTGTGGCTGACGCCGACGGTGTCGGTGGGAGCGTCCGGCTACGACATTCTGCCTTCCGGGCAGCAGAAGATTTTCAGCCATGGCCAGAACGGCGCGACGACCGGCAAAGGGCCGGCTTTCCTGCGGGCGGGAGAGACCGTCGGCGGCGCCGACTTGGCGCGCGACGACGGCGTCAACGCCTGGGCCGCTTGGCGGCCGCAGCAAGGCCTGGCGCTGGAACTCAGTTATAGCCACAGCGCGCGCTACGCGCTGAACACCGTGGCGATCTCGCTGGGGTACAACCTGGCGAACCTGTTTGGATCGAGCCATTAGCAGTTCCAGGGGCGATCCAATGGTCGGAAACGACCGAGGAGGGCAGCGTATGAAGCAATGGAAGAAGCCGATGCTGGCAGCGGCACTGACTGCCGGGCTATTTCTCATTGGAGTGCCGCTGTGGGGGCAAAATGCTCACGCGGCGGCGGGGCAGACCCATGGCATGGGTGAAAGCCACGGCATGGCGGACAGCCACGGCATGCACATGGGCGGGCACGGCGGCATGGCGCCGCAGGGGCATCCGCTGTTTGGCGGTCACCGCATGACGGTGAGCGAGCAGCTTCAGCGCAACACGCACCTGAGCACCGGATTGGCCAAGCTGCTGCCGGCCGGGACCAATCTGCAAACCGCCTCGGCGGGGTTCAAAAACCTGGGGCAGTTCGTGGCCGCGGTGCACGTGGCGCACAACCTGGGGATTCCCTTCGACGAACTCAAGGACACCATGATCGGGCCGCCGAAGAAAAACCTGGGGCAGGCGATCCATCAACTGCGGCCGGCGGCAAACAGCAAGGCGCAGGTGCAGGATGCGGAGCGGCAGGCGAAGCAGGACCTGAAGCGGTCGCATTAGCGGAGCGGTAGAGGTAGAGCCAACAGGGGCGGCCGCCCGCAGGCGGCCGCCCCTTCGTGCGTTTGAGGGACGAAGGACATGTCTCTGCAACGATCACCTGAACCGAATTGGGAATCGCAACGATTTATGCTGCCGGGCCGGGGCCAAAGGGGGAGCACAGAAGGCACACTGGCTTCATGGCCGCTATCAGGTTGAGATAGCCCAAAGGCCACTCCGCACAGCAAAGCCGGGAGAAGGAACTTGATGGCTACGTTAAAGTCCTCCGCGGTTTTCTGGGATGAAAAGGCGCGGGAAAACGCGCAATGGTACATCTCCACCTATGGCCCCTACGCCGGCCGCAGCGAAAGCGAGTTTTGGGCCTCCGGCGAACGCATCTGGTCCGACCTAAAAAAGCAAATTGGCTACCGTCCCGCCCGGCGGGATGTGGTGGTGGAAATCGGTTGCGGCATCGGGCGGCTGACGCGGGCCATCGCGGCGGAGGTCCAGACGGTCCATGCCTTCGACATTTCCCCGGAGATGATTCGGCGCGCGCGGCGGAACGGGCCGGCTAACGCAAAGTTT
>JAKAUF010000144.1 GCA_021827785.1 Acidobacteriota bacterium
GGCAAACACCATCCTGGAGCAGAACCAAAAGCAGGTGCAGATCGGTACGCTGGCGCCCATCGCCGTCACCCAGGAAGAAGCCACCGTCGCCACGGACCAGCAAAGCCTGATCGTCGCCCAGACGAATTACGAGTACCAGCAGCTGCTGTTGCTGAACGCCGTCAGCAAGAATCTTCAAGACCCCCGGCTCAACAACCTGGACGTGGTGCCGCTGACGCGCATCTCCGTCTCCACGCATGAGCCGGTGCAGCCCGTCCAGGATCTGATCCGCGAGGCTCTCGAATATCGTCCCGAGTTGGCCATTAGCCGCATGAACATCAGCAACCAGCAGCTCAGCTACAAGGCCATCCGCAACGAACTCCTGCCCACCTTCGACCTGATCGGCACCTATGGCACCACGGGGCTGGCGGGCGTGCTGAACCCCGGCGCCACCTCGGGTCCGTTCGGCGCCAGCCCCGGGGAGGTCGCCGGCTTCGTCGGCGGGTACGGCACCGCCTTCAACCAGGTCTTCACCAACGCCTATCCCACCTACACCGTCGGCTTCGCGTTGCAGATTCCCATCTTCAATCGCAGCGGCCAGGCCGACGCCATCAGCGCCCAACTGCAATTGCAGCAAAGCCGTTTGCAGCAGCAGCAGCAAACCAACGAGATCATCATCGAGGTCCGCAACGCCCAATACGCCCTCGAGCAGGACCGCGCCGCGGTTTTCGCGGCGCAGAAAGCCGTGACCTACCAGCAGCAAACGCTGGACGCCGCGCGCAAGGAATTCTCCCTCGGCGCCACCACCATCACCACCGTCATCACCGACCAGACCAACCTGGCGACCGCCCAGGGCAATCTGCTGACCGCGCTCGCCAACTACCAGGACGCGCGCGTCAATCTGGACCAGCTCACCGGCCGCACGCTCATCGCCAATCGCATCTCCATTCGCGACGCTGAAAACGGCCGCATCACCCAGATGCCGCAGGCGCGCCGCTAGCGGCGCGCCTGCGGCCCTGCCGAACGGTCGGCTGGCGCCCGCCGCGAAACCTAACCGTGGCTGCAATCTCGGGCTACTCACTCCCGGCGGGAGCGGGACCAGGTGCGTCCCGGCCCTAATCGGGGTATCATCGTCCGATCTGTCGCGCAATTTTGTTCGCGGTTCTTTGCGTGGCGGCCACTGGGCAGTTATGTTGCAGGATCTCCGCTTCGCCGCTCGCCTCATCCTCAAGCGACCCTGGCTGGCGGCTGCGATCGTGCTTTCGCTGGCCCTGGGCATCGGCGCCAACGCGGCGATCTTCACTTACGCCGACAGCCTGTTGCTGCGTCCCGCGCCGGGCGCCGATCCGGCGCGCTTGGTCGAGTTTTACTCGCATGCCACCGGCCCCGGCGCCGCCTACGGCGGCTATATCCCGCTCAGTTATCCCAATTATCGGGACTTCGACCGAGAAAATCGCGTTTTCTCTTCCACCGCCCTCTACACCATTTATTACGCCCAGTGGAAGCCCCGGGCACAGGCGGATTCCCAGGCGCGGGCCCTGGATGGGGTGTTGTGCACGGCGCGGTATTTCTCCACCCTGGGACTTCAGCCCGCGCTGGGCCGCTTCTTCTCGCCGGCCGATGACGCGGGGAACGGCAAGCCGGTGGTGGTTTTGGGCTACCAGTTCTGGCGCACCCGTCTCGGCGGCCGCGCTACGGTGCTGGGCCAAGCCATCAGCCTCAGCGGCCATCCCTATACCATCATCGGCGTCGCGCCCCGCGGTTTTTCCGGCCTGTGGGCCGGGTATCCGGCCAATTTCTTCTTGCCCATCACCGCCGCGCCGTTCGTCGGCCTGACGCATTTGTTGCAGCTGCGGAACCAGTTTTCCAACTTCGCCATCGCCCGCCTCCAGCCGGGGGTCACCTTGGCGCAAGCCAATGCCGGCCTGCAAATCATCGCCCGTCATCTCGCCCGTGAGCACCCTCAGTCCGACGCCCACTTGGGCGCCATCGTGACCCACTTGGGCAGCGTACCCAAATTCTTCCGCGGGCAGGTGGCCGCGAAGACGAAATGGCTGGGCATCGTCGTCGCCCTGGTCTTGCTGATCGGCATCGGCAACGCCGCCAATTTGCTGCTGGTGCAAGCCACGGCGCGCCGCCGGGAGATGGCCATTCGCGCCGCGCTCGGCGCCGGCCGCGGCCGCTTGGTGCGGCAAACCCTGACGGAAAGCGTGCTGCTGGCGCTGCTGGCCGGCGGCGTCGGGCTGCTGCTGATCCGCTGGGTGCTGCCGCTGATGCCGCGCATTGAACCCTGGGCCCGTGTTCCCCTGCGCCCGGATAAGGCGGTGATCCTGTTCACCCTCGGGCTGTCGCTGCTGGTGGGCTTGATCTTCGGCCTGGTTCCGGCCCTGCGCTCCGCCCGCGACGGGCTGACGACGCCATTGAAGGAAGGCTCGGCGGGGGCCGGGCACTCCCGCTCCTGGCTGCGGCAAGGGCTGGTGATTGCCCAGGTGGCGCTGTGCTTGGTGGTGCTGGTGGGCGCCGGCCTCGGGCTGCGCGCCATGTGGCGGCTGGCGGACGTCAATCCTGGCTTCGATGCCGCCCACCTGCTCTATGTCAAGGACGGCCGCATTGATCCCGCCTCCCGCGGCCTGACCGGAGCGCCGGCCGCGGCGTGGATGGAGCAGATTCGCCAAGCCGCGCTGCATACGCCCGGCGTCGAAGCCGCCGCCTATATGCTCTGGCTGCCGCTGCAAGGATCGGTTTCGCAGCACTCCGTGCAAATTCCCGGCGTGGATCCGCCGCCCGGGCATCGCGGCTTCACCATTGACGACATGCCAGTGGGCCCGGACTTTTTCGCCGCCATTGGCCTGCATCTGTTGCGCGGCCGCGGTTTCACCCGCGCCGACCTCCAGCGGAAAGGCTGTTTGGTCGTGGTGGACCGGGCGTTTGCCCGCCGCTTCTGGCCGGGACAAGACCCCGTCGGCAAATCGTTCCGGATGCTGCGCCAGCATCCGTGCCGCGCCGTCGTGGTGGGCGAATCGCCGACGGGAAAGTACCGTTCGCTGACCGAGGCGCCCCGCCCGTTCGTCTATTACCTGGAGAACTTCACCGCCGCTCCCGCCGCGCTGATCATCCGCGCCGCGCATCCCGACGCCGAGCTGCTGCCCCTGGTGCGCCGTCTCCGTCCCCTCGATCCGCGCGTGCAAAACACCAGCGCCCTGCAAACCGGCGAGCAGTTCATGTCCACCCCGTTGGGGCCGATGCGCGCCGCGGCCCGCGTGCTGACCGCCTTGGCGGTGCTGGCGCTGGTCTTGTCCATCTTCGGCCTGTACGCGGTCACGGCCTATTCGGTCGGCCAGCGCACGCGGGAATTCGGCGTGCGGTTGGCGCTGGGCGAAACGCCGCGGCGGTTGCTGGCCCGCGTCGTCGGCCAGGGCGTGGCCCTGGCGGCGATCGGCGTGGTCATCGGGCTGGGCCTGGCGCTGGGCTTCCTGCGCTTGGCCAGTGCGGTGCTCTACGGCGTCCGCTCCGCCGCTCCGCTTCTGGATTTGGCCATGGCCGCGCTGCTGATCGTGGTGGCCGCGCTGGCCAGCCTGCTGCCCGCTCGCCGCGCCGCCCGCACCAACCCGGTGCGCGCCCTGCGCGAGGAATAGCCTCGCGCTCGCCTTCCGCCCTTGCCATGTGGTATTCGCCGCCACCGTTCGAGGAAACCCGCCTGCCCGTGCTTCACGAGCTGATTCGCCGCCATCCCTTTGGCGCGCTCGTGGTCGTGGCCGGCGGTGAACTCGCCGCCGTGCACATTCCTTTCCTGCTCCACCCCGGCCCCGGCGGCCTGGGCACGCTCCACGGCCACGTCGCGCGGGCGAACCCGGTCTGGAAACATTGCGGCGGCGCCGCCGAGGCGCTG
>JAKAUF010000334.1 GCA_021827785.1 Acidobacteriota bacterium
CAGCCGGCGGGCGGTGCGGCTGCGGCTGGCGCCGACCTACGAACGGGCGGGGGAATGGGCGAAGGCGGCGGAGTGCTACCGCGCCTTGCTGGACGAGGAGCCGGGGCACCCCGATCACGCCCGGGCGCTGCATCGCGCCCGGGTGGAGCTGGGCGAGGTGAGCGGCGAATTGCCGCCGGAGCTGGCGGCGCCAATGGCGGCGGACGAGCCCGAGCCGGCGGCGGACGCGGCGAGGGAGCCTGGGAAAACCGCCTCGGGCGGAAGATCGGCGGGGCCGGCCGAGTTCGCGATCGGACCGGTGGCGGCGGCGCCGGAACCTGGGGCCTGGGAGGCGGAGCCGGCGGCGCCCCTGGCCGCGGCGGGAACGCCCGCGCCGATGGCCGCGCCGGCGGAGGCCAAGGAACGCGCGGTGGAAATTGACCTGAGCGGCGAATGGCAGGCCGCCCAGCCGGAGCACGCCGAGGATGAGGATGAGCGGGCGCGGGAGATCGCGTTCTACATCACCAACGGCATGCACGACGAAGCCGCGCGGGCGCTGGCCAAGGAGCGCCATCGCCGTCCCCACGATGCCGGGCTGAAACAATTGGAGGCGCAATTGGCGGCGGCGCAAGCCGGCGCCGGCAGCGCCGCGGGCGCGCACGAAGGCGCAGCCGCGCCGGCGGGAAGCAAGGCGGCGGGCAGCGCCGCGGCGGCGGGAGCCAATGGCGCGGCCGGCTTCGATCCGCTGGCCAACTTGCTGGCGCCGCAAGCCCAGGCGCCGGGGGCGGCGGCGGGGAAGGGCAACCAGGCGCCGGCCGCTGGGCCGGGCGGAGGCTTGCTGGACGACGTGTTCCAGGAGTTCCGCAGCGCCGTCGAGGAGGGAGAGGCCCACGACCAGACCGATCCCGAGGCGCGCTATAACCTGGGCGTCGCCTATCGGGAAATGGGCCTGCTGGAGGAAGCGGTGGCGGAACTGCAAAAAGCCTACGCCGGCTGGCAGTCGCGGGGCGGGCCGGCGCAGCGGCTGCTGAGCTGCGGCGCGACCATTGCGCTGTGCTTCCAGGCCAGCGGCATGCCGGAGTTGGCGCTGCAATGGTATGAATCCATCCTGACGCAGCCGGGGCTGTCGTCGCGCGAGGCGCTGGGCCCGCGCTTCGAGGCGGCGAAGCTGCTGGAGGAGATGGGCCGCAAGGAACCGGCGCTAGGCTATTACCGCCAGGTCTACGCCGCCGACGTGGACTACCAGGACGTGGCGGATTGCGTGAAGCGCCTCAGCCGCGCCTAGCCCGCGCCGCGGGCGCGGAAGCGGGACGCACCGCCCGCGGCGGGGCTGGGGCCCGCGCCCAGCCATCGTTCGCCGCTCGGCGCCACGCCGGTCGCCCGGGGCCGCGAAATCCATCGCCCGGAACCACCGAAGGCAACCCATTTTTTGACGCACCGGCCGCCTAGGGGTCGGTCCCGGCCCCGGGCGCGTCGCCGGGGCGGTTGTCGCGGCCAGCGGGACGCGCGGCGCGGCCGCCGCGGTCCGGGCCATGGGCCGGCGCCCGCGGAGGCGTCCGCCAACGGCGTCCGCGCCGCGGTGGGCGAGCCGGCGCCAGATCGACTGATGGAATGCCGCCCGGAAGAGGCGGATTTCCTCAGCGCCGACGGGGAAATCGCGGAGCGCCCGGCCCCTGACGGCGGCGCGAACCCGCGGCGAAGGCGGACTACAGATAGGGGTAGGGGTTGACCGGGACGTTGTGGATGCGCACTTCGTAGTGCACGTGCGGCCCGGTGCTGCGCCCAGAGTCGCCGCTATAGGCGATGACCTCGCCTTGCGTGACGTGTTCGCCGACGGCGACGGCGAAGGCGGAGAGATGGGCGTAGAGCGTCTTGAAGCCGTGGCCCTGATTGACGATGACGCAGTTGCCGTACCCGCCGAAGCGGGAGGCCCAAACGACGACGCCGCTGGCGGTGACGTGCACCGGCGTGCCGACATCCACGGCGATGTCAATGCCGGG
Source organism: Acidobacteriota bacterium (assembly GCA_021827785.1). Lineage (GTDB taxonomy): Bacteria > Acidobacteriota > Terriglobia > Terriglobales > SCQP01 > JAKAUF01. The sequence continues at coordinate 1,980 of JAKAUF010000334.1, forward strand.
ATGGAACGAGCCTTCGCCGGTAAAGGGATCGCGGCGCTCGCCGAAGGGGCTGGAGATCCAGCCCTGCACCGGCCAAATATCGGGGCGCCACAGCTGTTCGCCCAGGTGGTCCAACAGCCGCCCGTCCAGCGCGCCCGTTTCCAGGGCCTCGAAGCTTTGCAGGCTGGCGGAATATAAATGCGCCGTGCTGGCGCTGTCGCTGACTTCCTGCAAATGGCCGCCGGGGGTCTGCTTGCCGCCGAAGCTGTACAGCGAGGAGACCTCGCTGGCGAGCGACCCGAGGCTGGCGACCTCCGCCCGCGTGCGGCGGGTTTCCCGCCGCGCCAAAGCCAGCTGGCGGACCAGCGCCGCCCGCTCCTGCCGCAGATCGTGCAGCGCGCGCACCTTGGTCAGCATGTGGGTGTAGGAGCCGGCCAGGCCCAGCAGGGTGCCGGCGCCGACGACGGCGAAGACGACGAACAGCACCACCCACTGCACGGGGATGGGGATGCGGCGCAACTGGCCGTCCCAGTCATGCGTGACAATAAAGATGTAATAGCGCTTACGCACGGTGTCCGCTTGCGGAGACTCTCGGAATGTAGCAACGCCGCCGGAGGGTGTCAAGGTGCGGGCGGCCAGGCCGGCCAGCCGCCGCCGGGCCCGGCCCGGAACTGTCCGTGGGAACAGGGCGGGCGGGACGAGCGGCGCCTGATGGCCTGGCGGACGGTCCGGTGCGGAACGGCGCGCGCCGGGACGCTAGGCGGATTCCATTTCCAGGCGGCGCAGATACTCGGCCCGGCCGCGCTGCACCGCCTCCAGCGCCGTGGCGCGGGGCGACCAGCCTTGGCTGGCGACATGCTTGCGCTCCAGCGTCTTGTAACTGCGGAAGAAGTGCTCGATCAGGCGCAACTCGTCCTCGGTGACATCCTCCAGCTCGCGGGTGTTGCGATAGGTGGGATCATCCACGGCGGCGGCCAGAATCTTGTCGTCCTCGCCCTTTTCGTCTTGCATCTTGAGCAAGCCGATGGGCCGCGCGCGGACCATCACCCCGATATCCAGCGGCTCGCTGATCATGACCAGGATATCCACCGGATCGCCGTCCTCGGCGATGGTGCCGGGGATGAAGCCGTAGGCGGTGGGATAGAACATGGAGGAATAGAGCACCCGGTCCAGGCGAAACACGCCGAGATGCACGTCATATTCATATTTCGTGCGGGTGCCGCGGGGGATTTCGATGATGGCGTGAACCTGCTCCGGCGCTTCGGCGCCGATCGGCAGATCCTTCAAATTACCCATGCCTGATTGTATCGGAGCGGTGCGGCCCGGGTCCGCCGGCGGGCGGCGGGACTTAGAAAAACAGCGGCGCGAGCGGCGCGTCCTGTGGCGCGACGCACAGACGCGGGCGGTAACCGCGGTGGGCGAGGGCGCGTTCGGCGGCGAGTTGCGCCAGCGCGGGGAGATTGTTTTGCCGGCTTAGGTGCGCCAGCACCAGACACGCGGCGCGGCCATCGAACTCGCCGGTTAAATATTCCGCCAGCCCGTCGTTGGACAGATGGCCCACTTGGCTGAGCACGCGCTGCTTGAGGGCCCAATCGTAGGGTCCGGTCTTCAACATCTCCAGGTCGTGATTGGCCTCCGCCATCAGGCCGTCGCAGCCTTGCATGGCGCGGCGCACGGCGGGCGTGAGATGGCCGAGATCGGTGATGATCCCGAGCTTGACGCCTTCCGCGCGGAAGGTGAAGGCGACCGGCTCGGCGGCGTCATGCGGTACCGGAACGGGAGTCACCTCGATGTCGCCGATGGTGAAGGGGGCGTCGCCGCGGAACGCCTCCCAGCGCGCGATGCGCTCCGCCATCGGGCCCAGCGCCTGACGGGTTCCGCGGTTGGCGTAGACG
>JAKAUF010000321.1 GCA_021827785.1 Acidobacteriota bacterium
ATTGCCGCGCGTGGCCGAGGGCGACATGCTGCGCGCGCAGGCGGCGATGGCGCGGCGGCTGTTGAAGCGGGATCTGATGGAGGTCATCGCACCGCGGCGGGAAATCGCGGCGGCGGTCGTGGACGCCGGCCGCTATCCTCTGGGCTAGGCGCGCAGGCCGGGGATTCCAAGCGTGATTCGGATGAGCAATCCGCGGCGCTGGACCGCCTCGCCCTCGTTCGGCGCTGCGCGCCGCGTTCGCCGCTGCCGGCCATCGGCGGCCCGGTGGCGTTTACAGGTTACGATCGGGCGGGCCTGCCGGTGGGAATCCGCTGGAGGCCGGCTGGCGGCGGCGCGCGGCAACACCGCCGGTGAACCGGCGCCGCGCCGCTGGGATTGAGGTTACGAATTGCCGTTGTTTCCGGAATATTGCGTCGTGCTGCTGGTCGGCTTGCCCGGCGCGGGCAAGAGCAGCTATTGCCGCCGGCACCAATTGCCGGCGCTGTCATCGGACGACTTGCGGCGAGCGATCCTGGATGACGCCGACGATCAGCAGCATCCGGAACTGATTTTTAGCGCTCTGCGTCATCTGCTGCGCGCGCGCCTGCGCGCCGGGCGGCCGCAAACCTACGTGGACGCGACGAACCTTTCCCCCCGGGAGCGCGCGCCGCTGCTGGCGATCGCCGCCGAGTTCCAATATCCCTGCGGAGCGCTCTGGTTCGATGTGCCGCTGGAAGTTTGCGCCCAGCGCAACCGGCGGCGGGCGCTGGACGGAGGACGCGAGGTGCCGGAAGCGGCCCTGGCGCGGATGGCGGCCAAGCTCCAGCGCCCGCGCCGGGAGGAAGGGTTCCAGTTTCTCGGCCGGGTGGACGCCAACGGCGAAACCAGCGAGTACAACGGATCCGTATAACGCCGGCTACGGTACGCGGCGCAGGCGCAACTCCAGGCGGAGATACTCACCCTCGCGCTGCACGCTGACGGACTCGACTTGGACGATGCCGCCATCCAGTTCCAGGAGGTCTCCCGGCCGCGGCACGGGTTGATATACGCGGCCGGGGGGTGATTGGGACTTCTCCTCGCGGACCTGGGGCCGCTCGCGGAGCTGGACCCTCACCTGCTCTGCATCCAGGCGTGGAGGCGCAGGACGTCCGCGGCCGGCGACCCGGGCTCCTGAGCCAACGCTAAAAGCAGGTGCTCGCAGCCGATGTGCTGGTCACCCAGGCCGCGGGCTTCGGATAGGGCCCGGTTCATGGCATGCTCGCAGGCGGCGCTGATGGGCAGCTGCGCGGAGGTTGGAATGCCGGGTTGGATAGGGGGCAGGCGGTTCAAAATTTCCCGGTGCGAGGGTTCGGCATCAGCGAAGAAGCGGCGGACCAAATCGCGATCCTCATGGAGAACGCCGAGCAGCAGGTGCTCGGCCTCGATCTGGCCCGTACCGGACATGGAGGCCTGATGCCGGGCGTAAAATACCGCCCGGCGGGTCCGTTCCGTATATTGCTCGAACATCGCTGACCTCCTTTGCGACTGCCGTCCCGCCCGGAACGCAGGGCGCCACACGCCAGGCTAGGCGCGCGGGATGGCGGGCGCAACCGGCGCCAAGGCGGCGCGGAGGGCGCCGGCCAATACCGGCTGGCGAAAGGCGTAATTCCAGCCCACCAGGCGGAGGGGCTCGGCACGGACACTGGCCAGAATCAGTTCATCCGCCATTTGCCCCAGCAGCAGCCGCAGCGCCGGCGCGGGCACCGGCAGAACCGCGGGCCGGTGCAGCAGCCGCGCCAATTCCCGGGTGAACTCCGCGTTCCGCACTGGCTCCGCCACGGTATTGACCGGTCCGTGGTAGCGGTCGTCGGCGAGCGCGGCGAGAATGATGCCGAGAACGTCATCCAGACCGATCCAGCTAATCCATTGCCTGCCGGTGCTGAGGCGGCCGCCAAGACCAAAGCGAAAGACCGGAACCAGCCGCGATAGCGCTCCGCCCCGCGCCAGGACCATGCCCATGCGCAGGCTGACCACGCGCATGCCCGATGCGGCGGCCGTGTTGGCGGCGGCTTCCCATTCCGCGGCAAGCTGCGCCAGAAAGCCCTGCCCTTGAGCGCTATGCTCGGTCAGCACTTCCTCGCCACGGTCGCCGTAGAAGCTGACGCCGGAGGCGCAGATGAAGATGCGAGGCGAATGGGGGCGCTCGGCCAAATGGGCGGCCAACCGCTCCGTGGCGGCGATCCGGCTGTCGCGCAGCAGGGCCTTGCGTGCCGCTGTCCAGCGGCCGCCACCTATGGAGGCGCCGGCCAGGTGGACCACCGCATCCAGCGCGCCGCCGTTGGCCCCCAGCCGGCCCGTGGCCACGTCCCACGGCACCGACCCGGGCGGCCCGGCTGCGCCTCGCACCGCCGGGACCGGCGTATGGCCGGCATCCGCCAGCGCCGCGACCAGCGCCCGCCCAATCACGCCGGAACTGCCCGTCACCAAAACGCGCATGGGCGGAATTATACCGGCGGGCGGCAGCGGCCGGCATCGCGGGACGGCGCCGCTTGCCCGCATCGCCGCCCTGCTACCATGTCTCCATGCCGATCAGGGCGTTGATCGTGGACGACGAGCAGCTTGCCCGGGATGAATTGGGCTACTTGCTGCGCGCCTTTCCCGATATCGAGGTGTTGGGGCAGGCGCGGAACGGCATGGAAGCGGTGCAACTGATCAAGGAGCACCAGCCGGACTTGGTGTTTTTGGACGTGCAAATGCCCGGGCTGGACGGCTTCGGCGTGGTGCGCCGGCTGCGCGAAAAGAAGATCCCCGCGCCGCGCATGATCTTCGCCACCGCCTACGACCAGTACGCGGTGCAGGCGTTTGAAGTCAGCGCCATTGATTACTTGCTCAAGCCCTTCGACAAGGCGCGGCTGGGGCGGGCCCTGGACAAGGTGCGGCAGCAGGTGGACCAGCGGCAAAATGCGACGCGGAAGATTGACCGCGTCCTGGAGATTCTGGAGTCGCGGCATCCGGCGGCGGTGCCCAGTAAGATCTCCGTGCGGGCCAACGGCCGCCATTTCCTTCTCGATCCCAACGAAATCATCTTCGCGCAGATCGAAGACGGCGTGATCAGCATCGTGGCGCGGCAGATGGAAGGGACGGCGAATTGCCGGACGGTGGAAGAGCTGCTGGCCAGCCTTGATCCCAACGTATTTTGGCGGGCGCATCGCGGCTATGTGGTCAACCTCAACCACATCAAGGAAGTCGTGCCCTGGTTCAACAGCAGCTATCAACTGCGCATGGATGACAAGAAGCAAACTGAGATTCCCGTCAGCCGCACGCAGAGCCGGCGGCTGCGGGAACTGTTTAATCTTTAGCGCCTCCGGGCCCCATCCCATCGGCGCGGCCCGAGGCGGCGGCGACCTCTCGCGGGGCGATTGAAATCAGTTGCGATCCGGCGCGAATGGACTTGGACGCGGTGCATCGCCTGCTCAGCCAGAGCTATTGGGCGCGCGGCATTCCCCGCGAATTGGTGGCGCGGTCGCTGGCTCATTCCCTGTGCTTCGGCGCCTTTGCCCATGGCAAGCAGATCGGCATCGCCCGGGTCATCACCGACCGGGCGACCTATGCATATATCTGCGACGTGTGCGTGGAACCAGAACGCCGCGGGCAGGGGACGGGAAAAGCGCTGATGGCCGCCATCCGCAACCACCCCGAGCTGCAAAATCTGCGCCGCTGGTCGCTGGTCACCCGCGACGCCCATGGGCTCTACGCGCAATTCGGATTTACTCCCCCGGCCGAGCCCAGCGGCTACATGGAAATCGTGCGCCGCAACGCCTATGCGGGAGGGTAGCCGGGCGAGTGCGGCGTTGGCCGACCGGCCGGTTATGCGCCGGCCCCGCGTTCC
>JAKAUF010000312.1 GCA_021827785.1 Acidobacteriota bacterium
GCTGCGCCCCGGCAAAGGCGCGCAGATGGTGCGTTCGGCGGGAGGCTCGGCGCAGCTGATCTCCAAGGAAGGCGCCTACGCCCTGCTCAAGCTGCCCTCCGGCGAAACGCGCCGCGTCCTGGCCGCCTGCATGGCGACCATCGGCGCCGTGGGCAACGCCGAGCATGAAAACGTCACCTACGGCAAGGCGGGCCGGGTCCGCTGGCTGGGGCGGCGGCCGGTCAACCGCGGCGTCACCATGAACCCGGTGGACCACCCGCACGGAGGCGGCGAAGGCAAGACCAGCGGCGGCCGCAACCCGGTCACCCCGTGGGGCCAGCCGACGCGCGGTTACAAGACCCGCAACAACAAGCGCACCGACCGCTTTATCGTCGGGCGGAGGAAAAAATCCTAATGCCGAGGTCGGTCAAGAAAGGGCCATTCGTGGATGCGCCGCTGCTGAAGCGCATCGTGGACCTGAACACGCGCAGCGAGAAGAAGGTGATCAAGACCTGGTCCCGCCGCTCCACCGTGGTGCCGGAGTTCGTGGGCCATACCATCGCGGTGCATAACGGGCGCAAGTTCATTCCCATTTACCTAACGGAAAACATGGTCGGGCACAAGCTGGGCGAGTTCGCGCCCACCCGCACCTTCAAGGGCCACGCCTCCAAGGCGGCGGCGGAGAAAACCGCGGTGGCGGCGCGCTAGGCGCGGAGCAAGGATATGGAGAGCAGAGCCGAATCGCGATTCGTGCGGGTTTCGCCGCAAAAGGCCCGGCTGGTGGTGGATCTGATCCGCGGCCGCCAGGCGGGCGAGGCGCTGGAGTTGCTGGCGGTGACGCGCAAGCGCATCGCCCATGAAGTGGCCAAGGTGCTGCGCTCGGCCATCGCCAACGCGACGCAGAAGGACGACCAGCTGGACGTGGACGACCTCCAGGTGGTGCGCGCCTACGTCAACGACGGCCCGCGGCAGAAGCGCATCCGTCCGGCGCCGATGGGACGGGCCTACCGCTATCAGCGGCGGCTGGCGCACATCGCCGTCCACGTCGCCGACCGCGCCCAGCCCAGCCTGCGCCAGGAGGTCGAGCCTCCCGCCGCCGCGCCCGCCGCCGCCGCGCCGCCGGCGCGGCGCAAACCGGCGCCGCCGGCGCGGCCAAGAAAACCCGCCGCCAAGCCGGCGGCGCGCAAGGCGGCGCCGAAGCGCAAAGCCGCGGCGGCGCCCAAACCGAAAACCGCGGCCAAGCCCAAGGCCGGGGCCGCCAAGCCGCGGCGCGGCGGCGCCGCCAGCAAGCCGGGCAATAAGAGCGGAGGCGGCAAATCGGGCAGCTAGCGGCCCGGGAAGGCAACGCATTTATGGGACAAAAAGTTCATCCCTATGGATTTCGGCTCGGGGTCGTCAAGCCCTGGAAAAGCCAGTGGTTCGCCACCAAGGACTACAGCCGCCTGCTGCTGGAAGACGTCAAGCTGCGCGAGAACCTGAAAGGCCGGCTGCGCGCCGCCGGCGTCAGCTCCATCGAGATCACCCGTCCGGGCAGCAAGCTGCGGGTGGTGATCCACACCTCCCGCCCCGGCATCATCATCGGCCGCAAGGGTTCGGAGATCGAGAAGCTGAAGGCGGAGCTACAGAAGGCCACGCAGCGCGAGGTCTTCATTGACATCCAGGAAGTGCACAAGCCGGAACTGGACGCCCAGTTGGTCGCCGAATCCATCGCGCTGCAACTGGAAAAGCGCGTCGCGTTCCGCCGCGCGATGCGCAAGGCGGTGGACAGCGCCATGCGCTTCGGCTGCAAGGGGATCAAGGTGCGCGTCTCCGGCCGCTTGAACGGCGCCGAGATCGCCCGCTCGGAGTGGTACTTGCAGGGCCGCCTGCCGCTGCACACCCTGCGCGCCAACATTGACTACGGCTTCGCCGAGGCCCGCACCACCTACGGGGTCATCGGCGTCAAGGCCTGGACCTATCAGGGCGAGATCCTGTCGCGGCGGCGGCAAACGCCCGCCCCGCCCCGGCCGGCCGTGGGCGCGGCGTTTTAGGCTGGCGAGGAGAATGCAGCCATGCTGATGCCGAAAAAAGTGAAGTTCCGCAAGCAACAGCGCGGGCGCATGACGGGCAAGGCCTGGACCGGCGCCGAGTTGGCCTTTGGCGACTACGGCCTGAAGGTGATGGAGCCGGGCTGGATCACCGACCGGCAAATCGAGGCCGGCCGCGTGGCCATGACCCGCTTCGTCAAGCGCGGGGGCAAGATTTGGGTCCGCGTCTTTCCCGACAAGCCGGTCACCAAGAAGCCGGCCGAAACCCGTATGGGCAAGGGCAAGGGAGCGCCCGATCATTGGGTGGCGGTGGTCAAGCCGGGCCGCATTCTGTTCGAGATGGAAGGCGTGCCCGCCGACCAGGCGCGCGAGGCGATGCGCTTGGCCGCGCACAAGTTGGCGCTCCGCACCCGCTTCGTCGGGCGGCAGGAGGGCCTCTAGGAGATCCGCCATGAGCAAAGCAATGGACAAACTCCGCCAGATGGGCGACCCCGAACTGCTGGCCCGGGAGCAAGACAGCCGCGACCAACTGTTCCGCCTCAAGTTCCAGATGGCGATGGGCAACGCCGAGAGCCTGAAAAAGCTGCGCGAGTTGCGCCGCGACGTGGCCCGGGTCGAGACCTTGCGCACCGAGCGCCGCCTGGCGGCGGCCGCCAAGGAAGGAAAGTAGGGAAGTGATGGCCCAGACCTCCGCACCAGAGACCCCGAGCCGCGGGCGCCGCAATGAAAAAATTGGCGCCGTGGTCTCCAACAAGATGGCCAAGACCATCGTCGTCGAGGTGACGCTGCGCACCGCGCACCCGCTGTATCGCCGCGGCATCACCAAGCGGCGGAAATTCTACGCCCATGACGAGCGGCAGGAGTGCCATATCGGCGACGTGGTGCGCATCGCCGAAACCCGCCCGCTCAGCCGCCTGAAGCGCTGGCGGCTGGTGGAGGTGCTGCGCCGCGGCGCGCAGCTGCCCACGCGCGAGGAGTTGGCGGCGGCGGTCGGAGAAGAGGAGCTGCACCGCGACACCCGCCGGCGGCGCGCCGCCGGGGAGGCCGCGCCGAACCCGCCGGAGGCGGCCCGGGAGCGATAACCCATGGTCCAGATGCGTTCCATCCTCGACGTCGCCGACAATAGCGGCGCCCGCAAGCTGCAGATGATTTTGCCCCTCGGCGGCCATACCGGCCTGCGCGCCGGCCTCGGCGACGTGGTCACCGCCGCCGTCAAGGAAGCCAGCCCCGACGGCCAGGCCAAGAAGGGCACGGTGGTGAAGGTGGTGATCGTCCGCACCCGCAAGGAACATCGCCGCCGCGACGGCACCTATATCCGCTTCGACCAGAACGCCGGCGTGCTGATCAACGATGCCGGCGAGCCGGTCGGCACCCGCGTCTTCGGCCCCGTCGCCCGCGAGCTGCGCGACCGCAAGTTCTTGAAGATCGTTTCGCTGGCCCCGGAGGTTCTGTAATGCCCGACATCCGCAAAAACGACACCGTCCGCGTCCTCGCTGGGCGCGACAAGGGGCGGCAGGGCAAGGTGCTGCGGGTATTCCCCGAGGAGCATCGCGCCCTGGTGGAGCACGTGATGATGGTCAAGCGCCACACCCGCGCCAACCCCGACAAGCAAATCAAGGGCGGCATCGCCGAGCATGAGTCGCCGATCCATATCTCCAACCTGATGCTGGTCTGCCCGGAATGCGGCCCCACCCGCTTGACCCATGGCGTCAAGCCCGAAGGCGGGCGCTTCCGCAGCTGCCGCAAATGCAAACGGAGCCTGGACTAGGAGAATCCCATGGCCGCGAGACTGCGCGAGAAATACAACCAGGAAGTCGCCCCGGCGCTGATGGAGGAGTTCGCCGTGCGCAACCGCATGGCGGTGCCCAAGCTCCATAAGATCGTCGTCAACATGGGCGTCGGCGAAGCCACCCAGAACGCCAAGCTGATGGACGGCGCGGTGGCCGAGCTGGCCGCCATCTGCGGGCAGAAGCCCGTCGTCACCCGCGCCAAGAAGAGCATCGCCGCCTTCAAGCTGCGCGCCGGCATGCCGGTCGGCGCCTGCGTCACCCTGCGCGGCGATCGCATGTTTGAGTTTCTCGACCGGCTGGTCAATGTCGCCCTGCCCCGCGTCCGCGATTTCCGCGGCGTTTCCGCCAAGGCCTTCGACGGCCGCGGCAATTACACGCTGGGCCTGCAAGATCAGCTGATCTTTCCCGAAATTGATTATTCCAAGGTGGACAAGCCCAAGGGCATGAACATCACCATCGTCACCACCGCCCGCAATGATGACCAAGGACGGTCGCTGTTGCGGCGCCTGGGCATGCCCTTCCGCGCCGCCTGAGGTTTTCTATGGCCACCACAGCCCGTATCGCCAAAACCCGCAAGCGCCTGAAGTACGCCATCCGCCAGCGCCGCCGCTGCCGTCTCTGCGGCCGTCCGCGGGCGGTCTACCGCAAATTCGATCTCTGCCGTTTGTGCTTCCGCTCCCTGGCCTTGCGCGGTGAGATCGCCGGCGTCACCAAGGCTAGCTGGTAAGGAGCATTTGCAGCCGTCCGGCCGCCCTGCCTCGGGCGCGGCCGCCCGCAAAGGAATGAAGGCATGAGCTTAACCGATCCCGTTGCCGATCTCTTAACCCGCTTGCGCAACGCCGTGCGCGCCGGACACCCCAAGGTGGACGTGCCGGTCTCCAAGCTGAAGCTGGAGATCGTCCGCATCCTCAAGGATGAGGGCTATATCGCCTCCTACAAGATCAACGAGGAAGGCGTGCGCTGGCCCGAACTGCGCGTCTATTTGAAATACGGCGCCGGCGAGCAGCCGGTGATCACCAACTTGCAGCGCATTTCCAAGCCCGGCTGCCGCGTCTACGTCGGCCGCCGCGACATCCGGCCCGTGCTCGGCGGCATGGGCATTAATATCCTGAGCACGCCGCGCGGCGTCATGACCGGCCGCGAAGCCCGCAAGATGGGCGTGGGCGGCGAATTGTTGTGCGAAGTTTGGTAGCGAGGCCTGGCAGCCGGGCCCGCAGCGAAGCCTAAGCCACCCCGAGAGCGATCATGTCCAGAATCGGCCGTAAACCCATCCCCGTGCCCGCCGGCGTCAAGGTGCAGCTCCAGCCCACGGCGGTTTCCGTGCAAGGCCCCAAGGGCAACTTGCAGGTGGAGCTTCCGCGCGGCATTACCGTCCGCCAGAAGGATAATGTCCTGCTGGCGGAACGGCAGAATGATTCCCAATCCGCATTTCACGGCTTGGCCCGCAGCTTGGTGGCCAACGCGGTCCGCGGCGTCAGCCAGGGCTTCAGCAAGGATTTGGATATCATCGGCGTGGGGTTCCGCGCCGAGCTGAAGGGCAAAGCCACCCTGGTGCTGACCCTGGGCTTCAGCCACCCCATCGAATATCCCGTGCCCCCCGGCATCGAAATCGCCGTGGACAACCGCCAGACGCATCTGACCGTCCGCGGCGCCGATCGCCAGCGCGTCGGCCAGGTGGCGGCCGAACTCCGTTCCCTGCGCCCGCCCGATCCCTACAAGAACAAGGGCGTGCGCTACACCGGCGAGCGGCTGAAGAAGAAGGTCGGGAAGACGGGAGCTAAATAGAGGACGCCATGTTTGTCACCGAATCCAAGAACGACCGCCGCCGCGCCCGCCAGCAGCGTTCCCGCCGCCGCCTGCGCGGCACCCCGGAGCGGCCCCGCCTGACCGTCTTTCGCTCGTTGCGCTTCATCTACGCCCAGGTGGTGGACGACTCCACCGGCCGGGTGCTGGCCGCCGCCAGCAGCCGCGCCGCCGGCGCCAAGGCGCCGGCCGCCGATAACCTCGCCGCCGCCCGCGCCGTCGGCCAGCAAATCGCCGCCGCCGCCAAAAGCGCCGGCATCGAAGCCGTGGTCTTCGACCGCGGCGGCTACGTGTATCATGGCCGCGTTCGCGCGCTGGCCGAAGCCGCCCGCGAGGCGGGATTGCGGTTTTAACAAGGACATCTGCCCATGCCCGTCATTCGCCAAAGGCTCGACGCCAATCAATATCAGCTCAAGGACCAGGTGGTTTCCATCAACCGCGTCACCAAGGTGGTGAAGGGCGGCAAGAATCTTTCCTTCAGCGCCCTGGTCGTGGTCGGCGATCCCAACGCCGCCGTCGCCGGTTACGGCAGCGGCAAGGCCAAGGAGGTGCCGCAAGCCATCCGCAAGGGCATTGAGGCGGCGAAGAAGAACCTGATGCGCGTGCATCGCCGCGAACTCACCATTCCCCACCAGGTGCTGGGCCGCTTTGGCAGCGGCCGCGTGCTGCTGAAGCCCGCCGCCGAGGGCACCGGCGTCATCGCCGGCGGCGCCGTCCGCGCCGTGATGGAGTCGGTCGGCATCGCCAATGTGCTCACCAAGAGCATCGGCACCACCAACCCCCATAACGTCATCAAGGCCACCTTCGCCGCGCTGAGCCAGTTGCGCGACCGCGAAGCCGTGGCGGCTTCGCGCGGCAAGGCCGCGCAGGAACTCTGAGGTCGCGATGAGTCCCAAGCAATCCACTCCCGCCGCCGGCGCCACCCTGCGCATCGAGTACTATCGCAGCGCCATCGCCTGCTCCTGGCGGCAAAAAGCCATTGTCCGCGGCCTGGGCTTCACCAAGCTGCGGCAGGTCGTGGTTCGGCCCGATGATGCCGCCATCCGCGGGATGGTCAAGAAGATCCCTCATTTGGTCCGCATTTTGGACGCCCAATAGACGCCATGAATCTCAGTCAAATCCGTAAACCGAAGGGCGCCACCCACCCGCGCAAGCGCGTGGGCCGCGGCATGGGCTCCGGCCACGGCAAAACCTCCACCCGTGGTCATAAGGGCCAGCGTTCCCGTTCCGGCCATCGCCTGCTGCGCGGCTTCGAGGGCGGCCAGATGCCCATCCACCGCCGCCTGCCGAAGCGCGGCTTCCACAACCCCTTTTCCAAGCGCTTCGCCCAGGTTAACCTGTCCCGCTTGGAGGAGTTGGGAGTGGATGCCGTGACCCCGGAACTGCTGCTGGAGCGGCGCGTCGTGCGCCACGTCCAGGATGGGGTCAAAATATTAGCCAAGGGCGAAATCACCCGTCCCATCTCCGTCACCGCTCACGCCTTCAGCCGTGCGGCCAAGGAGAAGATCGAGCGGGCCGGAGGCAAAGTCGAGCTGATCGGCTAAGCCCAGGCCGCGCCCGATACCTAGTGGCCTATGTTTAAATCCATCGCCAATATCTTCCGGATCCCGGACCTGCGCAAGCGGGTGCTGTTCACCTTTTTCATTTTGGCGATTTACCGCCTGGGCGCGCACATCCCCACCCCGGGCATCAATACCGCGCTGCTGCAACAGTGGTTCAAGCAGAACGCCGGCACCCTGCTCGGCTACCTGAACATGTTCAGCGGCGGCAACTTCAGCAGCCTGACCGTCTTCGCCCTGGGCATCATGCCCTACATCACCGCCTCCATCATCCTGGAGCTGATGACGGTGGTCTGGCCCTATTTGGAAAAGCTGCAAAAGGAAGGCGAACTCGGCCGCCGCAAAATTACCCAGTACACCCGCTATCTCACCGTCATCCTGGCCGTGTTCCAAGGCCTGATGATCGCCTTCACGCTGATGAAGAGCACCTATCAGGGCGCCGGCTTTGTCCGCAATCCCGGCCCGTTCTTCATCTTCATGACGGTGTTGACGCTGACCGCCGGCGCGGTCTTCGTGATGTGGCTGGGCGAGCAAATCACCGAGCGCGGCATCGGCAACGGCATGTCGCTGCTCATCTTCGCTGGCATCGTGGTCGGGCTGCCCAACGCCATTGGCGGGCTGTGGACCAAGGTGGCGACCTCCGCCTATGGGCCGCTCACCGTTCCGGCCGTCATCCTGCTGCTCATCTTCATGGTGGCGGTGGTGGCGTTCATCGTCTTCGTCGAGCGCAGTGAGCGCCGCGTGCCGGTGCAATACGCCAAGCGCATCGTCGGCCGCAAGCTGATGGGGGGCCAGTCCACCCACTTGCCCATCCGCGTCAACAGCGGCGGCGTCATGCCGGTCATCTTCGCCGCCTCCATCATGACGTTTCCGCAGACGTTCAGCCTGCTGCCGGCGGTGAAAAACAGCCCGGTGCTGTCCCACGCCTTCGGCGCGCTGGCCTTTGGCCGCCCGCTCTATTCCCTGATCTACTGCGTAGGCATCATCTTTTTTGCCTATTTTTACGTCTCCATCATCTTCAATCCCGTGGAAGTCGCCGACAACATGCGCAAATACGGCGGCTTCATCCCCGGCATCCGGCCGGGCAAGAACACCGCCGAATATCTGAACACCATCTTGACCCGCATTACCTTGGTCGGCGGCATCTACCTGGTGTTGGTGTCGCTGCTGCCGCAGTTCCTGATCGCCGGCACGCAGTTGCAATACCTGCCCGGGTTCCTCGGTTCCTGGTTCCAGAACGCGCCCACGTGGTTCTTGAACGGCTTGAACGTGAATTTCTATTTCGGCGGCACCTCGCTGCTGATCGTGGTCGGCGTGGCCATGGATACGGTGCAGCAGGTGGAGGCGCAGTTGATCATGCGCCACTACGAGGGTTTCACCGCTCGTTCCACCCGCATTCGCGGACGGCGCGCCACGTGGGTTTAGCCGCTGCCGTTCCGGCCGTGGCGGAGGTGCTCTCCGGCGGTTGGGTGGTTCGTCATTGGCCCTTCTCCGCACCCATGTCTGAGCCCTTCGCCGCTCCCGCCGCACGTTCCCTCGGCCCGGTGATCCTGCTCGGCGTCCCCGGCGCGGGCAAAGGCACCCAGGCGCAGCGCATCGTGGCCCATTACGGAATCCCGCAGATCTCCACCGGGGACATTTTTCGCGCCGCCGCCGACACCCCCCAGGGCCGGGAATTAGCCCAATACATGGAGCGCGGCGAGCTGGTGCCGGACCGGCTGGTCTGCGCCATCCTGGCGCCCCGTTTGCAGCAACCGGATTGCCGCCAGGGCTTCATTTTGGATGGCTTTCCCCGTACCGTGCCCCAGGCGGATTGGCTTTTGACCTTCCTGGCCGAACACCGCATGAGCGGCGCCCGCGGGCCGATTGTCGTCTATCTAACTGTCGGCTATAATGATCTGTACCGCCGTTTGGCCGGAAGGCGGACGTGTCCCAAGTGCGGACGCATCTACAATGACTTTTCCCAGCCGCCTCAGCGGCCAGGTCTTTGTGACTTGGACGGGGCGGAACTGGTGCAGCGCCGTGATGATGACCCCGCGGTCATTCGCGAGCGCCTGATCTCCTACGAGGAGCGCACACTGCCGTTGATTGAGCATCTCCGCCGCCGTAGCTGCTTTCACCAGATCTACGGCGCCGACCCGGTCGCGCGGGTCACGGAAAACGTGTTTTGGGCCTTGGAGTCGTGCCGGGACGGCGCCGCATGATCCCTTGCCGTTCGCCGCGCGAACTGGAACGCCTTCGGCGCAGCGGCCTCGTGGTCTACGAGGTGCTGCGCGAAGTGACCGCCGCCGTGGCTCCCGGGGTCAGCACCTGGGACCTGGAGACGGTCGCCGAGCGCGCCATTCAGGAGCGCGGCGCCACGCCGGCGTTTCGCGGCTATCGCGGCTATCCCTGCGTGCTCTGCGCGTCGGTGAATGAGGAAGTCGTCCACGGCATTCCCACCCGCAAGCGCGTGCTGCGCAGCGGCGACGTGGTGTCGCTGGACTGCGGCGTGGTCATGGACGGGTATTACGGCGACTCCGCCACCACCGTGGTGGTGGGCGGCGAAGCCGAACTGCCCCCCGCGGTGCAGCGGCTGCTCGCCGCCACCCGGGAGTCGCTGGCGGCGGGCATCGCCTGCGCCCGGCCGGGCAAGTTTTTGGGGGACATCTCGCATGCCGTGCAACGGCACGTCGAGGCCTCCGGTTTTAGCGTCGTGCGGGAGTTTGTCGGCCATGGCATCGGCACGCACCTGCACGAGGAACCGCAAATTCCCAACTATGGCGCCCCCGGCGCCGGCCCCAAGCTGCGCGAAGGCATGGTGCTGGCCATCGAGCCGATGGTCAATCAGGGCTCGGCGGAGGTGCGTGTTTTGGGTGACGGCTGGACGGCCGTCACCGCCGACGGCGGCTGCTCGGCGCATTACGAGCATACCGTCGCCATTACCAAGGAGGGTCCCTGGATTCTGACTCAGCCCTGAACCCGGCTCCCGGTCCCCGCGGGGCGCCGGGCGGCGGCAGGGCCGGAGCGGAATACGCCCGGCTATGAGTAAGGAAGACGCCATTGAGGTCCTCGGCACGGTGCTGGAGCCCCTGCCCAACGCCATGTTTCGCGTGGAGCTGGAAAACAAGCACCAGGTCCTGGCCCACATCAGCGGCAAGATGCGCAAGAATTTCATCCGCATCCTGCCCGGCGACCGCGTGGCCATTGAGTTGTCGCCCTACGACCTCAACCGTGGCCGCATCGTCTACCGCTACAAATAGCCGGCCCCAGGCCAGCGCCGTTTTTAGGAAACGCCATCGTTATGAAAGTCCGTGCTTCCGTCAAGAAAATCTGCCCCAAATGCAAGCTGGTGCACCGCAAGGGCGTCGTCCGCGTCATCTGCGAGAACCCGAAACACAAGCAGCGGCAAGGCTAGCCGCCGCCAGGAGTCGTCAACATGGCCCGTATCGCCGGTATTGATCTTCCCCGCCACAAGCGCGCCGAAATCGCGCTGACCTATATCTACGGCATCGGCCGCGCCCGCGCCCTGGCGGTTCTGGCCCAGGCGCAGGTGGACCCCGGCAAAATGGTGGACGACCTCGGTGAGGACGAGGTCAACCGCATCCGCCAGGTGCTGGAGGCCCAAGGCGGCGTCGAAGGCGATCTGCGCAAGGAGGTCTCGGTCAACGTCAAGCGCCTGATCGAGATCGGTTCCTATCGCGGGCTGCGCCATCGCCGCGGCCTGCCGGTGCACGGCCAGCGCACCCATACCAACGCCCGCACTCGCAAGGGCCCGCGCAAGGGCACCATCGCCAACAAGAAGAAGGCGTCCGCGAAGACCTAATTCCGCGCCCGCGGCGCGATAACCCCGAGCCCGACACCGCAATCACCATGGCCAAACCCGCAGCCAAAGCCACCGGCAAGAAAAAGAACTTCAAGAAGCGTGAGCGCCGCCACGTTCCCACCGGCGTCGTGCACATCCAGGCGACCT
This sequence comes from Acidobacteriota bacterium, assembly GCA_021827785.1. Taxonomy (GTDB): domain Bacteria; phylum Acidobacteriota; class Terriglobia; order Terriglobales; family SCQP01; genus JAKAUF01. The sequence continues at coordinate 11,111 of JAKAUF010000312.1, forward strand.
TCAATAACACCATGGTCACCATCACCGACCCCGAGGGCCACGTCATCGCCTGGTCCAGCGCCGGCGCGTTGGGCTTTCGCGGTTCCCGCAAGGGAACCCCCTTTGCCGCCGGCCAGGCCGCCATCCGCGCCGCCGGCTTGGCGCGGGACATGGGCATGCGCAACGTCGAGGTGCGGGTCAGCGGTCCCGGCTCCGGCCGCGAAACCGCCATTCGCTCCCTGGCCACCGTCGGCTTGGAAGTGCGCGCCATCAAGGACACCACCCCCATGCCCCACAATGGCTGCCGGCCGCCGAAGCGGCGCCGCGTCTGATTGGGGACGGAAGATTATTAAGGATCGAACGGAGAGTTAACCCATGGCACGTTACACCGGCCCCGTTTGCCGCCTCTGCCGGCGGGAAACCATGAAGCTGTTCCTGAAAGGCGAGAAGTGCTTCTCCAGCAAGTGCCCGGTCGAGAAGCGCGGCTTCCCCCCCGGACAGCACGGCAAGGACCGCCGCCCCAAGATCGTCGGCTACGGACTACAGTTGCGGGAGAAGCAGAAGACCCGCCGCATCTACGGCCTGCTGGAGCAGCAGTTCCGCGGTTATTTCGAGAAGGCGGCGCGCAAGCCCGGCGTCACCGGTGAGCTGCTGCTGCGCCAGTTGGAATCCCGCCTGGACAACGTCGTCTACCGCCTCGGCTTCGCCGCCTCCCGCGCCCAGGCGCGCCAATTCGTCCGCCACGGGCACATCCTGGTGGACGGCCGCCGCGTGGATATCCCCAGCTACCAGTTGCGCGAGAACCAGACGGTCGCGGTGAAGGAAGCCAGCCGGCAGAATCCCCAGCTGCTCTCCGCCCTGGAATTCGCGAGCCACCAAACCCTGCCCTCCTGGCTGGAGCTGCGGCGCGAAGAATTCGCCGGCCGCGTGCTCGGGCCGCCCAAGCGCGAAGACGTCAACCTGCCCATTCAGGAGCAGATGATCGTCGAGCTGTACAGCAAATAGCCGCCGGCTGCGGCGCCGCGCCGCCCGCCGGCAGGTGTTCTCGCGCGCCGCCGCGCGAGCCGATCAGTTGGGGTTCCCGCCCCGTAGGATTTCGAGGAGACGTGATTATGCTCTGGAAAGGTTTTCAGAAGCCCAAGCGACTGGCCGCCGATCAGGAAACCCTGACCGACCGTTACGGCAAATTCTCCGCCCAGCCCTTTGAACGCGGCTTCGGCAACACCATCGGCAACGCCCTGCGCCGCGTGCTGCTGTCCGCCATCGAGGGCGGCGCCATCACCGCCGTGCGCATCGAGGGCGTCTCCCATGAGTTCCAGTCCATTCCCAACGTGGTCGAGGATGCCACCGATGTCATCCTCAACCTCAAGCAGATCCCGTTCCGCCTCAACGTGGATGGCCCCAAGCACATCTATTTGAAGGTGGACCGCCCCGGCCCCGTCACCTCCGGCATGCTGGAGAGCGACGGCGACGTCGAGGTCTTGGACAAGAACGTCTATATCGCCACCGTCAGCGAAGGCGGTTCGCTGGACATGGAGCTGCGCCTCAAGGTGGGCCGCGGCTACGTCTCCGCCGACCGCAACTACGACGACGACCTGGCGCTGGGCTTCATTCCGATTGACAGCGTGCACTCCCCGGTGCGCAAGGCCAACTACACCGTGGACGCCGCCCGGCTGGGCCAGACCACCGATTACGAGCGCCTAACGCTGGAGATCTGGACCAACGGCGCGATTCGCCCCTCCGACGCCGTCGGCCTCGCCGCCAAGTTGCTGAAGGATCACATGACGATCTTCATCAACTTCGAGGAGGCTCCCGACAGCGGCGAGTTCGGCGACGCCAGCGCCCTGCAACTGCGCAATGAGCACCTGAACCGCTCGGTCGAGGAGCTGGAGCTCTCCGTGCGCTCCTATAACTGCCTCAAGAACGCCAACATCCAGACCATCGGCGAACTGGTGCAGAAAACCGAGAGCGAGATGCTGAAGACCAAGAACTTCGGCCGCAAATCGCTCAATGAGATCAAGGAAATCCTGGCCACCATGGGCCTCTCGTTGGGCATGAACTTTGACACCCAGGGCAACGCTCTGCCCTCCCATGAGGCCTAACCGGCCCGCCCTGACGAGGACGTTCCCATGCGCCACCGCAATGCTGGTTATAAATTAGGCCGCAACACTTCGCACCGCCGCGCCCTGCTGCGCAACCTGGTCACCTCGCTGGTGAACGAGGAGCGGGTGCAAACCACCGTGGCCAAAGCCAAGGCGCTCCGCCCCTGGGCGGAGCGCATGATCACGCTGGGCAAGAACGGCAGCCTGCATGCCCGCCGTCAGGCCGCCGGTTATTTGCAGGATCCCGCCGCCGTGGCCAAGCTGTTCGACCAGTTGGCGCCGCGGTTCGGCGACCGCCGTGGCGGCTACACCCGCATCATCAAGACCGGCTTCCGCCACGGCGATAGCGCGCCGCTGGCTTACATCGAATACCTGGGCAGCGAAAAGACCCAGGAGGCCAAGAAGCAGAAACGCGCCGACCGCATCGAAAAGCGCGCCGCCGCCGCCAAGAAGGCCGCCGAGGAGATGGAAGCCCAAGGCGGTGAAGCCGAGGGCGGCGCCTCCGAGTCCTAGCCGCAACAAAAAAGCGGCGGTGCCTGGTGGCGCCGCCGCCCGCGGACTCCCAATCCGCGAACGCCTAGCCTTTCCGGTGCGGCCGCACGACGTGGAAGCTATGCACGGTCAGCACGCCGTGGTGCAAGCTTCCGTGCACCACCACCAGCCGGCCGCCGAACCGCTTCAGCCGTGCTGGATTGCTGATCTTGTAGACGTGCCCGCGGGAAACCAGCACCGGCTGATCCCCCATTTTGTAGCACTTGTTGACGCACGACACCGAGGTGTTTTTGGCGCCGCACATGCTGTCGCCGACCTTGCCGCGCAGCGTAACATTGGCGGCCAGCGCCGCCAGGCTCAAGCTGGCCACCACGGCCGCAATCGCCAGGAACTTCTTCATGCCAATATCCTCCCCCGGACACGCGCCCGGGACTTCCGCCGGTAGGGCGGCGGACCCGAATTCAGTCGCTCGGGATCATAGCATGGTTGGTGCTAGCTTCCCTGGGAAAGCATTCCCCTGCGCGAGTTAATGGAATCGCCCGGTCACGTTGTGGGAATTCCGGTAAAATAAAGGTTTTTCCACCGTTGTGACCGCGGACTGCTGTAGTTTTCATTACGTCGTTCTTGTCACCTTTCCGCCCAATCCGCCTCCTGCTGCTTTCGGCACTTTGCGTTGGCGTCTTGGCCCTTGCCGGCTGTGGCGTGCTCTGGAGCCGCCATCGCGTCGCCCGCATCCCGCAAATTCCGCTCAAGTCCGCCACGCTGCCGCAGTTGGTGGCCCGCCTGAACCGCATTGCGAACGCCATCCACACCCTCAACGCCAAGCTGCTGCTGATGGCCAGCACCGGCGGGCCGCGCACCGGCACGGTCATTGAATACAAGGACATTACGGCGTTTCTACTGGTCCGCAAGCCGGCCGACATTCGCCTCTTAGGGCAGTTCTCCATCTTCGGCACGGTCTTTGATATGGCCTCCAATGGCCAAAGCTTCAAGTTGTCCATTCCGCCCAAGGGGCAATTCTTTGTCGGCCAGGACAACGTAATTCCCAAACACGTCAAAAATCCGCTGGAAAAGCTCCGCCCCCAGGTCATCCTCGACGCCCTGCTGATCAACCCCATCGTGCCCGGCCAACGGGTGGCGGCGATGAACGACGACTCCGAGGTCCGGGCGCAGTACTCGCTCCTGGTGCTTGATCCCGGCCAGGGGGGCGTGGATCACATCGTGCGCAAAATCGTCTTCAGCCGGTATGACCTGGAACCGCGCGAGGAAGTCATCTATCAGCCCGACGGTTCGGTCGCCACCATCGTGGAGTACGGGGAATTCAATCCCGTCAACGGCATTCCGTTTCCTTCCCAAATCGTCATCCGCCGCCCGCAGGACGAATATTCGATCCGCATGCTGATGCAGCAGGTCAGGCTGAACCAGCCGCTGCACTCCTCGCAGTTCCAACTCCATCCCCCCGCCGGCAGCCATATCATTCACCTCAGCGCCAACCCGCCCGCCGGCGTTCACGCCGATGGCCAGCGGGCCAAAGGCGGAGTGCGCTAGCCGCCGCCAAGGCTGTCATGAACCGCATGATCTTCGCCAATCTGCGCCGCCGTCCGCTGCGCAGCCTAATTGGCATCGTCGCCGTCGCCATCGAGGTCGCCCTCATCCTGCTGCTGGTGGGCCTTACCAACGGCATGGTGCAGGACGCGCACAATCGCCTTCAGGGCATCGGCGCCGACATCGTCGTGCGCTCCGCCGCTAGCTCCAATTTCTTGGAGATGAGCGGCAATACGCTGCCCGTGCAGCTGGCCCCGCTGATCGCCCGCCAGCCCGGCGTGCAAGCCGCCACCGCCATGACCATGCAGGTGGCCAGGGGCCTGACCGCCGTCGGCGGCGTGGACCTGCCCAGCTTCAATGCCGTCAGCGGCGGCTTTCATTTCCTTTCGGGCGGCCCCGATCTCGGCCCCCATACCATCATCGTGGACGACCTCTACGCGGCGTCGAATCATCTCCGCGTCGGCAGCCACCTGGAGCTGCTGGGCCATTCGTTCCGCGTGGCCGGCATCTTCCTGCACGGCAAGGGCTCGCGCATCTTCATGCGGCGCTCGGTGCTGGACAAGCTGATCGGTTCACCGGGCAAAGCCGCCGTCATCTACGCCACCGTCCGCAAGGGAGAACCCGTCGGCACCGTGGTGGCGCGGCTGCGCCATCTCCTGCCCGGCTATGACGTGCAGGCCATGGAGAAGTACCTCACGCTGTTCACCGCCAACAAGATTCCCTTCCTGGGCATCTTCCGCGCGGTGGTCATCTCCATCGGCGCCATCATCGGCTTCTTGGTCATCTTCCTCAGCATGTACACCACCATCCTGGAGCGCACCCGCGAGATCGGCATCTTGAAATCGCTGGGCGCTTCCCGCCGCTACATCATCAGCGCCATCTTGCAGGAGACCGGCGCCCTGGCCGTGATCGGCATTGTATTGGGCATCGCCGCCGCCGCCATCACCCGCGCCTCGCTGGTCGCCGCCAATCCCACCCTGCCCATCCTGCTCCAGCCCGCGTGGATTGGCTGGGCCGCGCTGATCGCCATCGTCGGCGCCATCATCGGCGCCCTGTATCCCGCGGCTCACGCCGCCGGCGAAGACCCCATCGCCGCCCTCGCCTACGAATAACCCGCGGCTTCCCGCCTCCTGAAGGCGGCTTTCGCCCGTTTGGCGCCGGGCATTAGCCCCGCGCCCAAGCCTGCGTTTGCGCCGCGCGCCGGAGGCCGTGGGATCGCCGCCCCGGCTGTCCATTCATCCATTCGCTGCTCCCCGCGGCGCCCGGACCAGCCCGCCGCAACGGCGCGCGAGCCTTGCTCGGGACTTACGCGGGCCTTGCTTCGCCCGTAGCGCGGCCTAAGATCCACCGCCTTCCCGTACAATGAGATTTCGTGTCTTCCAAGGCTTATTTCGGCACCGACGGCATTCGCGGCGTCGCCGGCGAACCGCCGCTTGATCCGGCCACGGTGTACGCCGTGGGCTTGGCGCTGGGCGAGGACCTGGCGTCCCGCGGCGGCGGCGCCATCGTCCTCGGCCAGGACACGCGCGAAAGCAGCCCCTGGATCGCCGAAACGCTCGCCGCCGGCGCCGCCGATCGCGGCATCCGCGCCGTCTCCGCCGGCGTCATCACCACCCCGGCCATCGCCTATTTGACCCGCACCGGCGACTTCGCCGCCGGGGTCATGATCTCCGCCTCGCACAATCCTTACCGCGACAATGGCATCAAGGTCTTCGGCCATTCCGGCTATAAGCTGCCCGACGCCGAGGAGAGCGAGATCGAGGCCCGCCTGGACCGCTATTTGGCCGCCGGCGTCACCCCGCGCCGCCTGCCGCTGGCCGCCACCGCGGGGCTGCATGACCGCTATGTGGAGTTTCTGGCCGGGCGTTTGCAAAACGGCGGCGGCCCAACCCCGCTGGCCGGCTTGCGCGTGCTGGTGGACTGCGGCCATGGCGCCGCCACCAGCGTCGCCGCCGAGGTGCTGCGCCGCCTCGGCGTCGCGCCGGTGATGATGTCCGACCGGCCCAACGGACGCAACATCAACGACCACTGCGGCGCTCTTTATCCCGAGGTCATGGCCGCCCGCGTGCCGCAGCTGGGCGTGGACGCCGGCCTGGCGTTGGATGGCGACGCCGACCGCGTCATTCTGGCCGATGCGGCCGGCCGCATCGTGGACGGCGACCGCGTGCTCTTCATCGCCGCCCGCTTTCTTCAGGCTCATTCCCGCCTCCTGCCGCCGCGCGTGGTCGGCACGGTCATGTCCAACTTGGGGCTAGAGCTGGCCCTGCGCCCCCTGGGCATCGCTTTGGACCGCGCCCCGGTCGGCGACAAGTACGTCCTGGAATCCATGCTCGCCAGCGGTGCGGTGCTGGGCGGCGAACCCTCCGGCCACGTCATCTTCCGCCACGACGCCACCACCGGCGACGGCCTGCTCACCGCCCTGCGCGTCTTCGAGGTGATGGCCCGGGAGAAGGCCTCACTGGCCGATCTCGCCGCGCCCTTCCAGCCGTTCCCGCAGAAATTGGTGAATGTGCGCGTACGGGAGAAAAAGCCCCTGGCCGAAATCCCCGCCGTGCAATCCGCCATCGCCGCCGCCGAGGGCCATTTTGGCAGCGAGGGCCGCGTCTTGGTGCGCTACTCCGGCACCGAGAAATTGGCCCGGGTCATGGTGGAAGCCGCCAGCGCCGCTGACGTTGAGCGCCACAGCGCCGCCATCGCCGCCGCGCTGCAAGCCGCTCTCGGCGAGTAGCCGCCGCCGCGCCAATGGGCCCGCCTCGCGCGGCTGCTTGGCGTTTGCCTCCGGCTTGCGTGCGTTCGCGCTCCGCGCGGCCGCAACCCTGGGGGCGCGGGCGGCCTCGCCCGCATCCGCCCCGCCGCGGCCCAGGCCTCCGGCCTGGTGCAGAAGCAACCTGCTGCCGCGACGGATGCCGTGGCACAGCTGTCTCCGGTTGGCGGCGCAAAACCGCCCTGGAATGTTGGAAAAAAAGCCATGGCGACGGGCCTCGCCCGCCGCGCCGCGGCTGAAGCCGGCTAGCTGGTCCGCCGGTTGCCGAACTTCCGCTGGAACCGCTCCACGCGTCCCGCCGTATCCACCAGCTTTTGCTTGCCGGTGAAGAAGGGATGGCATTCGGAGCAGATTTCCACGTGAATGTCGCCCTTATGCGTGGTGCGCGTGGTAAAGCTGTGGCCGCAGGCGCAGATGACCTTGGCTTCGCGGTATACGGGATGAATATCCGGCTTCATGGCAATGCTCCATTATAAGCGACCCGCCTAGGGCGGTGGAACCGCCGCCGGGCCCGCCCGCCGCGCTGCTCCGCGCCGCCGGGGCAGGCGAGCGGCGATCCCCGCGGCCGTTTTCCGGGCCCGCGCCAGCCCAGGCGGGCGCCGCGCCGCTGGACGCCGCCCGCGGCCGGCCATCCCGGCCCGCTATACTAATCTCTCCCCGCTTTCCCGACCATCGGCCCACGAGTTTCCGGCCGGCGGCAGGGCGGGGCGGAACGCCGCCGCGGCAGCGGGGGCGAAAGGCTTTCCCGACCGCTCCCTACGGGGCCAACCACCTACGCCGGAGCGGGGCGAGAACCGAGCAGCGCGAGGCGGGCGGAGCGAGGGCGACGGAGCGTACCCAGATGTACGTGAGGAGCCCGAGCGACCGCCCAACGACGCGATGCGACGGTTATCGCCCCGCAAATACAGAACCGCCTTGTCCTCGCCGAACATTCGCAACATCGCCATCGTCGCCCACGTGGACCATGGCAAGACCACCCTCGTGGACGCCATGCTGCGGCAAAGCGGCGTGTTCCGCGCCAACCAGGAGGTCGTGGACCGCGTCATGGACTCCAACGCCCTGGAGCGTGAGCGCGGCATCACCATCCTGGCCAAGAACACCGCCGTCTTCTACCACGACGTCAAGATCAACATCGTGGACACCCCCGGCCACAGCGACTTTGGCGGCGAAGTCGAGCGCGCCCTCACAATGGTGGACGGCGTCATGCTGCTGGTGGACGCCAGCGAAGGCCCCCTGCCGCAGACCCGCTACGTGCTGGCCAAGGCGCTGGAAGCCGGCCTGCCGCCCATCGCCGTCATCAACAAGATTGACCGCGCCGACGCCCGCCCGCGCGAGGTGCTGAACGAGATCTACGATCTGTTCATTGATCTCGACGCCACCGAAGCCCAGTTGGACTTCCCGGTGCTGTACACCAACGCCAAGCTGGGTACCGCCAGCGCCGATCCCGCCGTTCCCGGCGAGGATCTCCGCCCGCTGTTCGACGCCATCCTGTCCGCCACGCCGCCGCCCGGCGGCGACGCCGCCGCGCCGCTGCAAATTCTGGTCGCCAACCTGGATTACAGCGACTATCTCGGCCGCCTGGCCATCGGCCGCGTCTTCAACGGCGCCCTGCGCGCCGGCGAGCCCGCCGCCATCGCCAAGCTGGACGGCTCGGTGCAGCCGGTCAAGATCACCAAGCTTTTCACCTTCCAGGGCCTCCAGCGCACCGAAGCCCCGGTGGCCGAACTCGGCGACATCGTCGCCGTCGCCGGCGTCGAGGGCATCGCCATCGGGGAGACCATCGGCGCCCCTGAAAACCCAATTCCGGTGCGCAAGCTGCCGGTGGATGAGCCGACCATCGCCATGCAGTTCGGCGTCAACACTTCGCCCCTCGCCGGCCGGGAAGGGCAGTACGTCACCAGCCGCAATCTGCGCGAGCGCCTGGACAAGGAACTGCTCACCAACGTCTCCCTGCGCGTCGCCGACACCGCCTCGCCGGACACCTTTCAGGTCATGGGCCGCGGCGAGTTGCAGCTTGCCATCTTGATCGAAACCATGCGCCGCGAAGGCCATGAGCTGACCGTCGGCAAGCCGGAGATCATCGAGAAGCGCGGCGACGACGGCCGCCGCCTGGAGCCGATCGAGTTGCTGACCGTGGACGTGCCCGAGGAGTACGTCGGCGTGGTCATGGAAAAGCTCGGCATGCGCAAGGGCGAGCTGCGCAAAATGCATCAGGCCGCTTCCGGCCGCG
>JAKAUF010000121.1 GCA_021827785.1 Acidobacteriota bacterium
GGTGGCGCTGATGGACGCCATGCAGCCAGGCGTCACTCCCACCGAGGCCATGGATGCGCTGAGCCACGCCACCCCCGCCGCGCCCGACCTGGGCCATGGCGTTTTGAACGTGGCGGCTGCGTTAACGGCGCTGCATCAGGAGATCGCCTATGGCGGCAACTAAGCCGCCGCGGCGCCCCGCGCGGCGGGCGGCGAAGCCCGCGGCGGGGCGCTTGCAGGTCCTGGAAGTCGAAGAAAAGCTCGCGGCGACGCATGCGGCGCTGGTTTGCGCGTTCCACCAGATGCTTGATCTGAAGGATCTGGACACCGGCTGCCACAGCACGCGCCTCGCCGAGTGGGCGGTCCGCGTCGCGGAAGAGCTGGGCATGGAGGAGAGCCTGTTTCAGGCGGTCGAGATCAGCGCCTTGTTGCACGACATCGGCAAGGTCGGCGTGCCCGACGCCATTTTACAGAAGCCCGGCCCGCTGACCGACGACGAGTTCGCCGTATTGAAACGGCACTCCGAATATGGCTGGGCGATTCTGCGGCTGATTCCCGGATTCGCGGCGGTCAGCCACTTCGTCCTGCATCACCACGAGCGGATGGACGGGCGGGGGTATCCCGCCGGCCTGCGGGGCGAGGAAATTCCCATGGGGGCGCGGGTGATCTGCGTGATTGACGCCTTTGACGCCATGGTGTCGGACCGGCCCTATCGCCGCGGACTGCCGGCCGCCGAGGCGCTGCGGCGCTTGCAGGAGGCGGCGGGCACGCAATTCGACCCGCGGGTGGTGCGCCTGTTCAGCGCCTTTGCCGGCGCCGAACTCGCCGCGGTGGCGGCCGCCGCGAACTAGCCCGGCGGCGCGGCTTGCGCCACGCATTGCAGCAGCCGCTCCAGGCCGGCGGCGAAGGCCGCCGGTGGCGTCAGCAGGCTGACCACGAGGCAGGGCGCGCCGGAAAAGCCGTAAAACTCCCCAGGATGCGCCAGCACTCGCCGCCGCAGCAGCGCCTCCGCCCATGCGTCTCCGCTGCGCCACGCCGGCAAGCGCAGCACCGCCATCCATCCGCCTGCCGCGCTGAGCCGCGACACCCAGGTCTGGCGCGCGAGGCGGGAATCGAGGACGGCGACATTGGCGCGGAGGCGCGCGAGGATCTGGGACTGAAGCTCGCCGCGCAGCGCCAGCAACTCCGCCGCCGCGGCCTGCACCGGCGCCGACAGCGACAGGTAGGCGTCGGCGATGACTTCCAGCCGCGCCAGCGCCGCCTGCCGCCAGGCCTGCTCCCCTCCCAACGCCGCCAGCCAGCCGAGCTTCATCTGGGGCAAGGCGCTGATTTTCGACAACCCATTCAGCAAAAATACCGGCGGACCCTCGGGCGCGGCGGCGATGGCCAAATCCAGCGGGCGCAGCGCGGGGTCCCAAACGTAATCGAAAAACACCTCGTCGGCGATGATGGCCATGCGGTGGCGGGCAGCGACTGCCAAGAGCGCCGCCCAATCCTCCGCCGTCAGGTACGACCCCGTGGGATTGTTGGGATGGATGACGACCAACGCGCGGGAGCGGGAGTTGATGTCGCGTTCCAGTTCCGCCGCGTCCACATGCCAGCCGCCGGCGTGCCACAGGGGATACGGCGCCATCTCGAGGTCGTTGATCGCCGCCAGATGGTCCAGCAAGGGATAGCTGGGACAGGGCACGTGCACGCGGTCCCCGGGATTCGCCAGGAGGCGGAACAGATGCGAATACGCCTCGCTGGTGCTCGCCGTCAGCAGCAACCGCTCCGGCCCAACAGCCGCGCCGCGAGCGCCATAGTAGGCGGCGACCGCCTCCCGGGCGGCGAGCGCCCCGCGCGGCGAGGGTTCATAGGCCAAGGCCGCGGGCGCCGCCAGCGCCGCCAGGATTCGCTCCCGGGGATACGCCAGCCCCGCGGCGGTGGGGTTGGTCACGGTCAAGTCGAACCCGTCCGCCGCTCCTCGCGCTTCCACGGCGCCGGCCGCCCAGCGGTTCGTCCGGAGGTCCCAATCGGTACGCGCGGCGAACGCCGGCCCCAGCGGATGGCGTGGCGGGGAAGACATTTCAGGCCAGCAATAGTAGCGCCAATAGGCCGAGCCAAGCGGCGTCCAGGCAATGCCAAAAGATCGCCGCGGCCTCCAGCGGCGCAGGCTGCTCGGGCCGCAGCCGGCCGCGCCAGGCCAAGGTGAAGACCGCGCCCAACACCGCCAAGCCGGCCGCGATGTGAATGGCGTGGGCGGCGGTGAATAGAAAAAAGAAGCGGCTCCCCGGGTCGGTGCGCAGAAACACACCCGCGCGCCGCCATTGCCGCCAGGCCCAGTATTGTCCCCCGAGAAAGACCCAGCCGAGGGTGAACGCGGCCGCCAGCCAGCGCAACATCGCCCGCATGTGCCCAGCACGGAGACGCCGGAGGGATATTTGCAAGGCGCCGCTGCTGAGCAGCAGCACCGCGGTATTGGGATACAGCACCGGCGGCAACGGCACCGACATGCGCGCCGCCGCGCCGCGATGCAGATAGGCGATCGTTAGCGCGGCAAAAAACGACAGCACCGACAAGCTGACGCCGAGCGCCAGCGCCTTCAGCCGCCGCCCCGCCCGGGCGGCGGAGTGCACGGGAGGGGAGGAGAGCGATGCCATGGCCGCAGGTTCCAGGCTAACGCACCCCGCCCGGCCGGCGAACGAATTGCCGGGCGCGATCTCGGCGATGTGCGCCGGACCTGCGCCGGAGGTGCGCCGGAGGTGCGCCGGCGGCGCACGCGGCGCGCGGCGGTGGCTAGCGGATGGACTTCAGCTCGTCGCCATCCCACTGAAATCGCAGCCGTTTGCGCCCCCGCGCCAACTTCCGTTGCAGAGCGTAGCCGGCGAGCATAGGCAGGGAGACCGAGGGCTCGACGAAGCACATCGCGGTGGTGGCTTTGGAGCGAATCTTGCCCCAGCTCACGGCCTCCTTCAGGGTGCTGCCCGACAAGCCGCCCCAATGGGGATTGTCGGCGGTGAGTTGCAGAGCGTAGCTGTGGCCCTTTTCCGCCCCGAAGATATATGCCATCACCACCGAATCATTGATGTAGTTTTTGGGCACGCCCCCGGCGATGTAAATGGCCGCGGTCTTCTTGGACTGCACCACGATCTGCGTCAGCTCATAGTTGTCGCGGATGGAATCAATGGCGATGCGTGGGCGGCCCGCCCGCTTGGCGCGGTAATAGTGGTCGGTCAGGCCGATGCCGATCGAGGAGTCGTTCAGGGCGGGAACGAACATCGGCACGCCGCGGCGGGCGGCGGTGGCGACGATGGATTGGTCGTCATCCAGATGGCCGCCGACGAACTCCATGTAGGCCCGCGAGGAGTAGTTGCCCGGCGGCAGCTCGTCCGCGATGCGGCCGAGCCAGCTGTCGGTCTCCATGAACTTCTCCTCATCCACATACACGTCGTAAATGCGGTCAATCAGCAGGTCCCGCAGGCGGCTGTCATCGGCCTGCGGATCGCCGACGTAATGGCCGAAGCCGCGGGCCTGATAAATGTCCTGATACAAGATCGCCCCGGTGGACACGATGACGTCCACGTACCCGCCCGCCACTAGGTCCCGCAGGACCTTGCGCAACCCGGCGGCGATCAGCGGGCCCGCCAGCCCCAGCAGCACCGTGGGCCGGCCGCGGTCGGCATACAAATTCTCTAGCACCTCGGCGCAAAGGCCCAGGTTGCGGGCCTGGATGCTGGCGCCGCGCATGGCGCCGACTAGATCGGCGACCGAGGACACGCGGTCGAAGTCTATGGGCCGCACGCGGTCCCGCAACACGCCGCGTTTCGCGCGCGCATCCACGGCGCCTTGGCTGGGAGCTTGCAATCGCCGCTCGCCGCTGCCAGCCGCCGATGGGGAGGTAGAACGAGGTTGTTTCGTCGTTGGTTGGGGCACGCCCAAGATTACACTAACCGTCGCGGCGCGCTCGCCCCCCGGCGGCGGAAAAAACCGCCGCCCACTCCGCCGCGCGCGCCGGCGCAGCCATCCGCGGCAACGACGAGTCGCCGAGTCCCGGGCGCGGGCCTAGGTCGCCGTGGCCCGCGTGGACTTGCGCGGGCGCTGGCGGACGATCTGCAAGCTATAGCCGCGGTTGGGAGGGTACAACCTTTCCAGAACCCGCATGCGTTCATACAGGCTATCGGGCGGCAGGGCGGGGCCGCCGGCATCCTCGGCCAAATCCTCGTAGAAGACGTCCGTGAACAATGACGCCATGTAGATTCCCAGGCTGTCGGTCTCCGCCGCGCGGCGGTAATTCTGCTCCGTCTCCCGGTCCGCCGATCCACCTTCCCGCCGCTTCTGCGCTTCCCGCCGCCACTCGTTGGCTTCCGGCGTCAGCTCCCCGTTTTGCGCCCCGGCCAGTTGCTGGTCCAACAGCTGGTAGAAATCGTTTTGCGCGGCCGGTTCCATGGCGGCAATGTAGGCGATCTTGTCGAAAAACTCCATGGCCAAGCCATAGCGGTCGTCTTGATAAAACCGCAGGCTAATCAACAGCAGATTGGCCGACGGCTTGATGTCCAGGTGATGGCAGAGCTCTTTGCGGTTCTCGCCCTCGGCGGCAGGCTCGGTGGCCACGGCCACGCCCCGCCGCTGCTTCACCAGCCAGGGCACGAAATAGCAGACGGTGCGGCCCAGCCGCCCGGTGACGCTCTGCGGCACCGCGGCGACCAGGCGGTCCAGCGGCGCTTCGCCGGCGGTGCCGGGCAGCGAGGCGAAGCTCAATCCATTCGGCGCGGTGCTCACCTCGGCGGCGCGCAGCACTTCCTCGATGGTCATCATGCCCTTCCAGTATAGGGGCCCGGGCTGCCGCGAAGGGCCTAGGCCGGCGCCGCCAAACCCAGCATCTCCACCGCCCGCGCCACGCCGTCGTGGTCGTTATCGGCGGTGCGCGCCCACCCCGGCCGATCCATGGCGGCGTGGGCATTGCCCATCAACACCGCCCGGCCCGCGAACGTCAGCATGCCCACGTCATTGTAGTTATCGCCGATGGCCGCGACGGCATCCGCGGGAATCCCCAAGCGCGACGCCACCGCGGCCAGCGCCGCGCCCTTGTCCACCCCGGCGTCCAAAATGTCCAATATGCCCAGGTCGCGGCGGGGATACAGCGTGCGCAGCAGCGTCAGGCCCGCGGCCAGCGGCCGGGCCGCCAGTTCCGCGCTGATGGCCTGGTCCTGCGCCAGCGTGCCCGCGTACATCAGCTGGATCGGATCCGTCGTTAGGCAACTCTCCAGCGGCGCGGCATAGGCCATCTGCTCCCGGTTGCCGGCCATCCAGCCGGCGAAGACCCGCCGCGCCGCCGCCGCCTGCTCGCTCTCCGGGGTCATCCACAGTTCCCGCCCGGCCGCCCCCTCCGGCATGGTCACCACCGCCTGATCCTCATACGGCGCCAGGGCCGCCAGCACTGCCCGCGCCTTGTCCCGGGGCAGAAAATGCCGAAACCATTCCGCGCCGGGCCGCCCGCCCGCCTCCATCTCCCGCACCAGCCCCCCGCCACTGGCAATCACCAGGCTGGGGCAGCCCAGCGCGGCGGCGATGGGACGGACGAAGTTGAAGCGGCGGCCGGTGGCCAACGCAATCACCACGCCGCGCTCCGCCGCCGCCGCCAAGGCCGCGGCGTTGCGGGGCGGAAGCCGATGCTGGGAGTCCAGCAATGTCCCGTCCACGTCCACCGCGAGGAGCTGAATCGCCGCCGACATTAGTGCGCTACTCGCAAACACGCTGTCTCCGCCGGGCCCGCGGGAGAGGGTCGCGACGGGCAGTTAGCCGCACCGCGCGCGGAGCTTTTCGCCTTTGGATCGCTATTTTCAATCTTGACTGATGTGTACCGGATTGACAAAATGGGGTTAAGCGGCGCAAAGGTTTGCCGCTACCGCCGGAGCCGCCGGCGCGGACGGATTCTATGCCGACACCAGTCGCCAACGTGGAGGATTTGGCCCTCCAGGAATACAAATACGGCTTTGTCACCGACATCGAGGCGGAAACGATCCCGCGGGGCTTGAACGAGGACATTATCCGGCTGATCTCGGCGAAAAAGCAGGAGCCGGCGTTCATGCTGGCCTGGCGGCTGCGGGCCTACCAGCAATGGCTGAAAATGCGGGAGCCGAAATGGGCGAACGTCCAGTACCCGCCAATTGATTATCAAAACATCATTTACTACGCGGCGCCCAAGAAAAAGACCGACGGCCCCAAGAGCCTGGAGGAAGTGGACCCGGAGCTGCTGGCGACGTATGAAAAGCTCGGCGTGCCGCTGAAGGAACGGGCGATATTGGCCGGCGTGGCGGTGGACGCCGTGTTCGACAGTGTTTCCGTGGCCACCACCTTCAAGGAAAAGCTGGCCTCACTGGGCATCATTTTCTGCTCTTTCTCCGAGGCGGTGCGGGAGCACCCGGATCTGGTGGAGAAATATTTGGGTTCGGTGGTGCCGTACACCGACAACTTCTTCGCCACGCTCAACTCCGCGGTGTTCAGCGACGGCTCCTTCTGCTACGTGCCCAAGGGCGTGCGCTGCCCCATGGAGCTGTCCACCTATTTCCGCATCAACAGCGAGGACACCGGACAGTTCGAGCGCACGCTGATCATTGCCGACGAAGGCGCGTCGGTAAGCTACTTGGAGGGCTGCACCGCGCCGAAACGCGACAGCAACCAACTGCACGCGGCGGTGGTCGAGCTGGTGGCGTTGGATCAGGCGACCATCAAGTATTCCACCGTGCAGAACTGGTATCCCGGCGATCGCGAAGGACGGGGCGGCATCTACAACTTCGTCACCAAGCGCGGCAAGTGCCAGGGCCGCGCCTCGAAGATCAGCTGGACGCAGGTGGAAACCGGCTCGGCGATTACCTGGAAATATCCCAGCTGCATTCTGATGGGCGACGACTCGGTGGGTGAGTTCTATTCGGTGGCGGTGACCAAGCACCGGCAGCAGGCCGACACCGGCACCAAGATGATTCATCTCGGCAAGAACACCCGCAGCACCATCGTCAGCAAGGGCATCTCGGCCGGCTTCGGCCAGAACACCTATCGGGGCGCGGTCCGCATCCACAAGAACGCCGGCGGAGCGCGGAATTACTCGCAGTGCGATTCCCTGCTGATCGGCGATCAATGCGGCGCGCACACGTTCCCCGTGCTGGAAGTGAAGAACAAGACGGCGCGCATCGAGCATGAGGCTTCCACCTCGCGCATCGGCGAAGATCAATTGTTCTACTGCCGCCAGCGCGGCTTGTCCACCGAGGACGCCGTTTCCATGATCGTCAATGGTTTCTGCAAGGAAGTCTTCCGGGAACTGCCCATGGAGTTCGCGGTGGAGGCGCAGAAACTGCTGAGCGTGAGCTTGGAAGGCAGCGTCGGCTGAGCGGCGCGGAGCGACGGACGAGGAGAGACACGAGTGGCGAACCCATTACTGAAGATTGAAGACTTGCATGCCGCGGTCCAGGGGAAGGAGATCTTGCGCGGCATTGACCTCGCCGTTGGCGCCGGCGAAGTCCACGCCATCATGGGACCCAACGGCTCGGGCAAAAGCACGCTGGCCGGCGTGCTGGCGGGGCGGGACAGCTACGAAGTGACCGCCGGACGGGTCACCTATGCCGGCCAAGACCTGCTGGAGATGGCGCCGGAGGACCGGGCCAGCGCCGGGGTCTTTTTGGCCTTCCAATACCCGGTCGAGATTCCGGGCGTCGGCAACCTGTACTTTCTTCGCGCCGCGCTGAACGCCCAGCGGCGGCAGCGGGGCGAAGAGGAACTGGACGCGGCGGATTTTCTTCAGCTCGCCAAAAAGCGGATGAAGCTGCTGGAAATGGACGACACGCTGACGCGGCGCGCGGTGAACGAGGGATTCTCCGGCGGCGAGAAAAAGCGCAACGAGATTTTCCAGATGGCGATGCTGGAACCCAAGCTGGCGATTTTGGACGAAACCGATTCCGGGTTGGACATTGACGCGCTGAAGATCGTGGCGCAAGGCGTCAACGCCTTGCGCGATGCGCAGCGCGCCATGCTGGTCATCACCCATTACCAGCGGCTGCTCAACTACATCGTTCCCGACTACGTCCATGTCCTCTCGGCCGGCCGGATCGTGAAATCCGGCGGCAAGGAGCTGGCCTTGGAGTTGGAAGAAAAGGGGTATGGCTGGCTGGAACCGGAGGCCGCCGCCGCCGTCTAACGGCCGCGAAGCGCCATGAGCGCCGCCACTTTAACCGCCCCCCCGGCCCCGGCCGTCTATACCGCCCCTGACGCCGCCTATGAACGGGCGTTTGCGGCCATCGCCGCCCGCTCCGGCGAGCCGGCCGCGTTGCGCCAACTGCGGCGTTCCGCCTTCGCCCAATTGCAGCAGCGCGGCTTTCCCACGTCGAAGCATGAAGAGTACCGCCAAACCAACCTGGCCGCGGTCTTGCAGCGCTCCGCGTTCGCTCTGCCGGAGCGACCCGGAGCGGCGACGCTGCGAGAAGCGGAACGCGCCGCCCAGCCCGGGGCGGCGTTCGGCGGCCCGCAACTGACGTTCGTGGACGGTCATTTCACGCCGGAGTTGTCGCGGCTGAAATCCCTTCCCGCCGGCGTCCGCGCCGGCGCGCTGCTGGCCGCCAACGACGCCGGTGACGATCGGCTCGCCCCGCTCGGCGAACTGGCGGACATCGGCGGCGAGAACACGATGGTCGCCTTCAATACGGCATTTTTTGGCGACGGAGCCTGGATTGAGATCGCGCCCGGGGCGCAGGTGGACGCACAGATCGAAATCGTGCATGTCGCCACCGGCGGAGCGGGCGTAGCGACCATGGCTCACCCCCGCCACCTGATCCTGGCCGGCCGGGGCAGCCGCGCCAAGGTGGTCGAAACCTACCTCAGCTTGAACGGCGCGGCTCATCTGACCAATGCGGTGACCGAAATCTTCGTCGCGGAAAATGCGGAACTGGAGCATGCGCGGCTGCAACAGGAAAATACCGCCGCCTACCACATCTCCGCGGTGCACTCCCGCCAAGCGGCGGATTCCCGGCTGCGATTGCACGCGCTGACCTTTGGCGGCGCACTGACGCGCAACGACGTGGTCACCGTGCTCCATGGGCCGGGGGCCGAAGCGCTGCTCAACGGCCTGTATGTCGCCGAGGGACGGCAGCATGTGGACAACCACACGGTGCTGGACCACGCGGAGCCGCGCGGCGCCAGCCGGGAATATTACCGGGGCATCTTGGACGGCCAGGCCACCACCGCCTTCCGTGGCCGCATCCTGGTTCGGCCCGACGCCCAGCATACCGATGCGGTGCAGAGCGACAAGAACCTGCTGCTTTCCTCCGACTGCACCGCCAATGCCGACCCGCAATTGGAGATCCGCGCCGACGATGTCCGCTGCACCCATGGCGCCACGTTCGGGCAAATTGACGAAGAGGCGCTGTTCTATCTTCGTTCCCGCGGCGTGGGCGCCGAAATGGCCCGGCACCTGCTGATTTTCGCCTTCGCCGCCGAGGCGTTGGGCCGCCTGAACCCCAGCCCCTTGCGCACACGATTGGAAACCGAGCTGTTCTCCCGCTGGACCGGGCTGACGCCGCCCGAGGGAGCCGAGGCCTCCGGTGGCTAACGTCGTCTCCATCGCCGCCGCCGCCGCCGCATCCCTGCCATGGGACGTGGAAGCGGTGCGGGCCGATTTTCCGGCGTTGGCGCAGCTCGTGAATGGGCACCCCCTGGTGTATTTGGACAATGCCGCAACCGCGCAAAAACCCGCGGTGCTGGCCGCGCTGGAAAACTACTACCAGCGGGACTGCGGCAATATCCACCGCAGCGTGCATCAGTTGGGCGAACGGGCCACCGAGGCCTATGAGCGGGCGCGGCGCACCGCCCAGGCCTTCCTAGGGGCGGCGGAGCCGAGGGAGATCGTCTTCACCCGCGGCACGACCGAGGCCATCAATCTGGTTGCCGCCACCTACGGCGCCGCCAACCTGCGCGCGGGCGATGAGATTTTGCTGACCGGCATGGAGCACCACTCCAACATCGTGCCCTGGCAGCTTTTGGCCGAGCGCACCGGCGCCCGGTTGCAGGTGGCGCAGGTCAACGACCGCGGCGAGGTGGAGATGGAGGAGTTCGAGCGCCAGCTCTCGCCCCGCACCAAAATCGCCGCCTTCGGACACGTTTCCAATGCCCTGGGCACGGTCAATCCGGTCGCCGAGTGGACGGAGCGGGCGCACGCGGCCGGTGCGGTGGTGCTGGTGGACGGCGCCCAGTCGGCGCCCCATTTGCCCATTCAGGTCGGCGCCTTGGGCTGCGATTTCTTCGCCTTCTCCGGCCACAAGGTCTTTGGCCCAACCGGCATTGGGGTCTTGTGGGGCCGGGCGGAACTGCTGGAAGCCATGCCGCCCTTTCAAGGCGGTGGCGATATGATTGCGTCAGTCAGCTTCGAACGCACGACGTATAACCGCATTCCGTACAAGTTCGAGGCGGGCACGCCGCACATTGCCGGCGCCATCGGGCTGGGCGCGGCGCTGGAGTACCTGCAAACCTTGGGCATGACACGGGCCGCCGCCTATGAGCAGGAATTGGCCCGCTACGGAGCCGAGCGTTTGGCCCCCCTTCCCGGCGTCCGTTGGATCGGCCAGGCCAGGGAGCGGACCGCGGTGTTTTCCCTGGTGATCGAGGGAGTGCATCCGCACGACGTGGCCACGGTGCTGGACACCGAGGGTATCGCCGTCCGCGCCGGCCATCACTGCGCCCAGCCGATCATGGACCGGTTCGGAGTCCCGGCGACCACGCGAGCCTCGCTTGCCTTCTACAACACCCGGGGCGAGGTGGATCGGCTGGCGGAAGGCCTGGAGAAAGTTCGCCGCATATTTCAGGGCTAGGAGCGCGCATGCCGGAGCTGGACGAACTTTACCAGGAGCTGATCCTCGATCACGCCAAGCGGCCGCGCAACTTTCGCGTCCCCGAGGGCGCGGACCGGAGGGCCGAGGGCTTCAACCGGCTCTGCGGCGATCGCATCACGCTGTTCCTGCGCCTGGAGGACGGCGTGGTGCGGGACGCCGGTTTTCAAGGCGCGGGCTGCGCCATCTTTACCGCCTCCGCTTCCCTGCTGACCGAAGCGGTGAAGGGAAAAAGCGAACAACAAGCGGAGGATTTGTTCCGCCGCTTTCATGCCCTGGTGACTGGGCACCCGGACCAGGCACAGGCGGAAACCCTCGGCAAACTTGCCGCGTTTGGCGGCGTCTCCGCCTACCCGGTCCGGGTCAAATGCGCCAGCTTGGCTTGGCACACCTTAAAAGCGGCTTTGTCGGGCGACGGCGCGCCGGTCAGCACCGAGGAGTAAACATGCCCACCGACGAGCACCTGCTAGCGCAAGCGGAGGAGAAGGACAAGCGGGCGGCCGAGTTGGAAGACTTAGGCGGCCCCGAACGCGTGGCGGAAGCGCAGCGCCTGCGCGGCGACGCCACGCGGCTGAAGGCGGAGTGGCGCGCCCGGCAATCCGACTGCGCCGGGCTGGAGGAGTTGGTCGTGGAGACGCTGCGCACCTGCTTCGACCCCGAGATACCGGTCAACATCTACGACCTGGGCCTAATTTATGAGGTCAAGGCCGCGGAGGACGGCGTGGTCCGGCTGCGGATGACGCTGACGTCGCCCAACTGCCCCGTCGCCGGTTATCTGCCCGGCGAAGTGGAGGGAAAGGTGCGAGGCATCCCGGGGGTGACCGACGTCAACTTCGAGCTGGTCTGGGATCCACCCTGGAACACCGGTATGATGTCGGAAGAGGCCAAACTGCAGCTGGGGATGATGTAGCGGCATGAAGTTCAGCGCTCCAGAGGAATACGGCCTGCGCTGCCTGCTGCGCCTGGGCCAGCAGGCGGAAGGGGCCAGCCTGACGATTCCGGAGATCAGCCGGCTGGAGGGCATCTCGCCGGATTACGTCGCCAAGCTGATGCGCCTGCTGCGCCGCGGCCAGCTGGTGCGGAGTTCCCGCGGGCAGGCGGGGGGGTATTCGCTGGCCCGCCCGGCGGAGCAGATCTTTGTTGGCGAGGCCCTGGCGGTGCTCGGCGGGCGGCTGTTTGACCCCAGCTTCTGCGGCCGCTATGCGGGCGAGGAACTGGTCTGCACCCATTCCATAGACTGCTCCATCCGCTCCCTGTGGCGCACCGTGCAGGTTGCCGTGGATCGCGTTCTGACGCGCACCACATTGCGCGACCTGCTGGGCGCGGAGCGGGAACTGGACCAGCGCGCAGGCCTGCTGATGCCCACCCCGGCGGTCCACAAGCCGCCCATCACGCAGTAGCCGTTCTCCCTCCGCCGCGCGCTCCGGGCGGGCGCGTTTGCCCGGCGCCAGGGCTGGCCGCCGCTAGGCCGCCGGAACCGGGCGGCGTTCCGGACGCAGAAACAGCCGCAGCAGCATGGGACCGATCAGGGAAGTCAGCACCGCCATGGTGATGCCGATGGAGTAGAACGCCTGGGGAATGGCGGCAATCCGCAGACTCTCCGCCGCCACCACGATGCCGACCTCGCCCCGGGGAATCATTCCCAACCCCACCAGCAGCGCGCTGCGCCGCCCGAGAGGCAGTGCCGACAGAGCACACGCCACCAGCTTGGTGACGATGGCGATTCCGGTGATCGCCGCCAGCAGGTACAGCGAGCGCGGGCTGGCCAGCGCGTGGATGGACACGCGCAGACCGATGGTGGCCAGGAAAAACGGCACGACGAAACTGCTGACCGCGCCGGCCTGTTGGCGCAGGGGAACGGCGATTTCCTCGCGCTCGCTCAAAAAGACGCCCGCCAGGAACGCGCCGATGATCGCCGCCATGCCGATCTCCGCCGACATCACGGAAAAGGCCAGCAGCACCACCAGCGCCATGGACCAAATGGGCGCGCGCGATCGCAGCCGCCCGATGCGCCCGCTGACGCGGGGCACGGCGGCGTGCCGCAGCAGCAGCACCAGCAGGAAGAAGGCGATGGCGAATCCCAGCGTCAGGAGCAAATTGACGATGTGCGGATGGGCGGACGAAAAGCTGGACAGCGCCGACAGCGCCAGCAGGCCGAGGATGTCGTCCAGCACGGCTGCGCCCAGGATCACCCGGCCGAACGCCGTGTGCGTGGCCCCGAAATCCTCCAGAACCTTGGCCGTGATGCCGATGCTGGTGGCGACCAAGAGCGTGCCGACAAAGCGCGCGGTCACGGCATTTTCTCCGGCCGCCAGCGCGAACCACCATCCCACCAACAACGGCGTCAGTACGCCGATGAGAGCCACCATGAAGCTGGTGACGCCGTGATGCAAAATCTCTTCCGGCTGAGTATCCAGCCCGGTTTCGAACAAGAGAAAAATGACGCCGATCTCCGACATGAAATCGAGGGTGGAAGACGGCGTCACCCAACCCAGCATCGCGGGGCCGACGAGAAAGCCGAAGACGATTTGGCCGATCAGCGGCGGCTGGCCCAGGCGCTCGAAGATCTCCTCCCCCACCTTGGCGGCAGCGAACACCACGAACAGGCTAAATAGGCCTTGTAGCCCCGACTGCGGCATGTTCTTTCCAAGATACCGTGGCGTCAGCGCCGCCGGGCGGGGTGGTACACGCGGATGGAGGCGTGCACACGGGGAGCCAAGCTTCGTTCGCGCGGCTAACGCGGGCGCTCGTCCGGCTAACGTGAACGATTGCGGGCTAACGCGGGCCGTCCGCCGCCGGTTCACCTGGCGTCGCCGAGCGTGCAGCCGCGACAAAGTCCACGCCGCGCCGCTCCGGTCCCAGCGCCACCACCACCGCGGCGAACACCAGCGTGATGAGGATAAATCCGGCCATGGCCGGGGCATAACCCCAGCGATGCCCCAGAGCGAATTCCACCGTGCCCACCGGCGCGGCGAACAGAATGCCCAACTGGTAGGCGAGGCCGGGGAGCAAGCCTCTGGCGGCCCCGGGGGAGAGTTCATTCAGATGCGCCGGGATGATGCCCCACGCGCCCTGCACTCCTGCCTGCATCAAGAACGATCCCGCCGCCAGCATCGCCACGGTGCCGCCGAACGCCCACAACGGAATCACCAGCAAGGACAGCCCCATTCCCGCCAGCAGGCCGCGACGGCGGCCCCATCGCTCCGACGCCAGCCCGAAGACAATGCCGCCCGCAACGGCGCCGAGATTATAGAGAATGGCCAAATTGGCGATGACGCCGGCGGAGAGGTGGTGGGCAACGCGCAGGAAATCAGGATAAAGATCCTGCGTGCCGTGGGACAGAAACATCATGCCCGTCATCAGCAGCAGCAGATACGCCAGCCGCTTGCGGTCGCCCAACGCGGCGCGCAGAATCGCGCCGGCGCTCGGCGCCCGGTTGCGCTGCCAGGCCTCCGACTCCGGAACGCGCCAGCGGACGTAGAGAGCCAGCAGCGCCGGCACGCCGCCCAGAAAGAACATCGCCCGCCAGCCCCAGACGGGCAGCACGAACCGCGCCGCCAGCGCGGCCAGCAGGTAGCCGACGGGATAGCCGCTTTGCAAGACGCCACTGAACAAGCCGCGCCGGCGCCGCGGGGCAGCCTCCATGGCCAGCGACGCGCCCACGCCCCATTCGCCTCCCATGCCGATGCCATACAGAGCCCGCAGCACGAAGAACACCGCAAAGTTGGGGGCGAAACCGCAGAGCAGCTCCATCAAGGAGAAAAACAGGATATTGGCGATCAGCGGCCGGCGGCGGCCATAGCGGTCGGCAAGCAATCCGAACAGGACCGCTCCCAACGGCCGCATCGCCAGCGTGGCGGTCAGCGTGAGGACAATGTCGGTTTTGGAGACGGCGAAATGCCGCGCCAGGATGCCGATAAGAAACACCACGGCAAAAAAATCAAAGGCATCGAGCATCCAGCCCAGGAACGCCGCCGCCACCGCGGGCGTGGCGCCATGAGTGTGATGCGAAACACAAGCCGGCGCTGACATTTCCCTATTCTGCGATACGTGGGATCATGGCTTAGAGCCATGGGCAAATTCTGGTCTGGTTTTGTGGTCGGCATCCTCGCGCTGTTCGTCGCCGTCATTCTCAGCGCGGTGGCCGGCATCATTCCCGTCGCCACCAATTCCGGACCCCTGCCGATGGAACGCTGGCTGGCGAAAACGGCTTTGCACGCCAAGCTGCGGTCCGCGCGCGGAGTCCTCAGCCCCATTCCGCCGACCGCGGCCAATTTGCTGGCGGGCGCGCAGGTCTACAACACGCACTGCGCCGTGTGCCACGGCTCGCAGCCGCACCCGGTCACGGCGATTTCCATGGGCATGTATCCTCCGCCGCCCGCGCTCTGGACGCAGCACGGCATGGTCACCGACGACCCGGTGGGTGTCACGCATTGGAAGGTGCAAAACGGCATTCGCCTGACGGGCATGCCCAGTTTTTCCGGCTCGTTGACTGCCACGCAGATGTGGCAGGTCAGCTTGCTGCTGCGCAACGCGGATCATTTGCCTGCGAGCGTCACCGCGGCGCTGGCGCCGCAGCCGGCGACCACCCCGCCGCCATCGCACTGAGGCCGGCGCCGGCTGGGGGCGGTTCTCCTCCGCGCCGCGGCATGGTTTCGAGGCCGTTCCCGCCCCGCCCGCCCGTTCCAGGGGGGCGTATTTCCCGCTGGGCCCGGGGATGAATCCCCTAGTCTTTAGCCTTGCCTAGGGGTTTTTCCGTATGCCAAATGAGGGCCAAAGTGCTTGACCCGAAACGGGTTGCGCTCTGACACTAAAGCTGAAACCGCATAGGGGGGTAGAACGATGCCGCTAAATATTTTGATTGCTGACGATCACGAGGTGGTCCGGCAAGGCGTGCGAAAGATTATCGAGTCCGAGCCGGATTGGACCGTTTGCGCCGAAGCAGGTAACGGCACCGAGGCGGTGGCTCGCACCCTGGAGTTGCGACCCGACGTCGTGGTCATGGACCTGGGGATGGCCGAAATGAACGGCCTGGAAGCGACGCGGCAGATTCTCCAAGCGGCGCCGAAAACCCGAGTACTGATCCTGACCATGCACCAGTCCGAGGCGCTGATGCGGGATGTGCTGGAAGCCGGGGCGCGGGGCTACATGCTGAAGAGCGACGCCGGCCGCGACCTGGTCGCCGCCGTCCAGGCCCTGAGCGACCAGAAGACGTTCTTCACCCCCAAGATCACCGAACTGGTGGTGGACGGTTTCCTCAAAGGGAAGGACTGGGACGGGCGGACACCCGCCAGCCGGCTCACGCCGCGGGAACGCCAGATCGTGCAACTGCTGGCCGAGGGCCGCAGCAACAAGCAGGTGGCGGCGGCGCTAAACATCAGCGTCAGCACGGCAGAGACGCACCGCACCAACATCATGCGCAAGCTCAACTTTCACAGCCTGACCGACCTGGTCCACTTCGCGATTCGCAATCACATCGTGGAAGCCTAGGACGCGCGGGGGCCCATCCGCCGCGATGCCGGCGCGGAGTGCGCGCCAGCGCGGCAGACCGGCGGGGCGGCGAGGGGGGCGGCGACCGGTGGGGCGGTGACCGTCGGGAACGCAGCGAACCCGGTTTTGCGCCGCGGCTGGCGCGAAGACGCCCCTACGGCCTACGCCAAGACCGCACCGCCGTTGGCCGACAGCACGGAACCGGTCATGAAATTCGACCAGGGCGTGCAATAGAACAAAATGCAACCGCCGAGTTCCCGCGGCGTGCCGACCCGTCCCAGCGGAATTTTGGCCAGCACCGGGCCGGGACGGCGGCGCAGCACCGGGGCTGACATATCCGTCGCGACCCAGCCGGGAGCCACCGCATTCACCAAAATCCCGTGCCGCGCGACTTCGGTGGACAAGCCCCGCACCAAGGCGATCACGCCGCCTTTGGCGGCGGCATAATGCGCATGAAAGGCCTCGCCCCGCTGCGCGGCGGTGGACGCCACCAAGATGACCCGGCCCCGCGGCCGCCCGCGCAGAACCCGCTGGCGCTTCATGCGTGCCACCGCGGCGGCGGCCAAGCCGAAGGCGGAATCTAAGTTGGACGCGAGGATGGCGCGCCATTCGCGCTCGGTAATGCGCTCCACCGGCCGCTCCTCCGGCGGCCATACCCCGGCATTGGCCACGGCGATGTCGAGCCGGCCGAAGCGCTCTACCGCTTCGGCCACCAGCCGTTTTGCCGCGCCGGGCTGGGAGGCGTCGAGCCGCAGCGCGACTACACTGGGCTCTCCGTCTTTTCGCCCGGCGGCGCCATTCGCCGCAGCCGCTACCCGCCGCGCCGCCGCGCCATCACGCCGATAGGTGAACACCACGCGCGCGCCCGCCGCCGCCAGCAACTCCACCGCCGCCGCGCCAATGCCGCGGGATCCGCCGGTGAGCACCGCCACCTGGCCTTCCAAATCAACCGGAATCATGATCCTCCTCGGAATCCAGTGTACCGGCCCGCGGCCGAGTGCGCCGCGGGCACGCAGGGCGCAGGGTGCCGCCGCCCTGGGCGGCGGCCGCCGGCACGGAACGCTAGAATCCCGGCGGCGGGGGCGGGAGCGCCGGGGGCGGGCTCATCGCCGGCGGCCGCATCCCATGGCGCGCGATCAGCAATACGACGGTCAGCACCACGCCCACGGCGGCGGCCACGGCAAAGGGCAGCCAATTCGGCCGCAGCTTCGGCGGTTGCTCCTCCACGGGCAAATTGGCGCCAAGGCGTTGCAGATCCGCGACCATCGCCCGCACCGCGGCGTCGAAGTTGCGGTCGCGGTTGCGCTGTAGGAGCGCCGAACGCACCGGCTCATTTAGCGTCCAAAGCAACACCTGGGGCTGAGGCTGAAAGATCCGCAGCCGCAGCCGCGCGTATGCGATTTGGTTCTCAGGATCGTTATCGGGACAGGCGAACGACACCGCGAGAATCAGGTTGGCCTGCGCCGGCGTGGCCACCAATTGGTAGCGGCCCCAGGCCCGCAGCGCCGCGTACAGTTGCCGATATCCGCGGTTGGCGCCGATGAACCAAGAACACGTGTCACCACCATTGGCCAGAAACACGGTCCGCGCCGACTGGATTTGCACCGGCACCGGTGGGGGCTGCTGCGCCCAGATGAACCCCGCCAATCCGGCGGCGGCTGTCACCGCCATTGCCCATTGCCTGACGCAACGCATCGCCGCACCTCCTCCAAGCACACCGGCATCGCCGGCGTATTTAGAGTGACGCGCGCCAACTTAGCCCAACCTGATGACCGCCCAGCCGGTCGGGCACGCGGCGATGGCGCGGCCCCAGCCAGGGCGTAAGCGTTCGCGCCTCCTGGCTCTAGACGGCGCCCCGGCCGGGCTCCCCCCTCGTCAGGCGCCGCTGCGTGCCGAGGGCGCGCCAGCGCGACGGTGGTGGCGGATACCCCCAAGCGCTCACGGCTTATCCAGGTTGGCGCCGTGGGTTGGCGACGCGAGTTGGCGGCTGCGGCCAGGCGAGCGTGCGACGGCCGGCGAACGGAGGTCCGATGCAACGTCGCGCGAACGTTAAAAGGGCCCTCGAAGCATTTCGCCCCGAGAGCCCTTTTGGTTGCGCCACTTCGTCTGTTCTCTGTTCTTGCAACGCACATGCCAAACCATGCACTGCTGATTTCAGGAGGTTTGCGCCCAGCGCCTCTCCTCGCCCGCGAGTAAAATCCTCCCGGGAGGGCGCAAATTCTACCGGGCGGGCGCTTCCTGGTAAAAATGTCCTAATCCCCGGAAGCGGGCGCAGCGCTGGGCTTGCAGGTCCGCACCGGACAGATTTTCCATTCGCACCAGAGCACGCTCCAACGCGTCACCCAGCATTTGCGCCGCCGCCTTGGGATCGGTGTGGGCGCCGCCGGGAGGTTCCGGCACGACTTCGTCCACCAAGTCCAAGGCGAACAGTTCGGCGGCAGTCAGCTTCAGGGCCGCGGCGGCGATCTCTTTCTTCTCCGCATCGCGCCACATGATCGAGGCGCAGCCCTCCGGCGAGATCACCGAATACATGGCGTTTTCCAGCATCAGCACGCGATTCCCCATGCCGATGCCTAGGGCTCCCCCGCTCCCGCCTTCCCCCACCACGGTCGCCACCACGGGCACTCGCAAGCGGGCCATCTCCCGCAAATTCCAGGCGATCGCCTCGGCCTGACCCCGCTCCTCGGCATCCACGCCGGGATACGCGCCTTGGGTGTCTATCAACGTCAGGATGGGGCGATGGAATTTTTCCGCCAAGCGCATCAGCCGCATCGCCTTGCGATATCCCTCCGGCTTGGCCATCCCGAAATTGCGGCGGATCTTGTCCTTGACGTCGCGCCCGCGCTGCTGACCGAGGATGAGCACTTGCCGGCCGCGGAACTCCGCCATCCCCGCCACCATCGCCGGATCGTCGCCAAAGCGGCGATCGCCGTGCAGCTCGGAGAAGTCGCCGCACATCAGGCCGATCCAATCCAGCGCGGTGGGCCGCTGCGGGTGCCTGGCCAGCAAGACCCGGCGCCAGACCTCACTCTCCACGCGGGGTTCGTCCTCGGCGCCGGCCGCGGAGGGCGCGGCGGCGGGAGCGGAGGCGCCGCGCAAGACAGCCAACTCCTGGCTGAGGGCTTCCTCGGCCGCCGCTTGCAGGCTTTCCGGATCCGGTGAATTGGGCAACGAATCACTCATCGAAAAATGAACCCTGGGGGCGGCGCCGGATCAAGCCACAACGCTCAGACAGCCTGGGCCGCACAACTGCTCCGCCGCGCGGCGAAATCCCGCATCCGCCGCCACGGTGGCGTCTAATTCCAGAACCTGTTCAAAACCCTCCCGCCCGGAACGGGCATGCAAATGTATCTTAGCCGATCCCGGGTGGCTGGCAAGCAACTGCCGCAACGACTCCAGCGTTTCATCCGCCAGGCCGTCCACATCCAGCCGCAGTTGCAGGGCGGAGGGCAGCACCGGGCGGACCGAGGTCAATTCCTTGGCGTCGCTCAATTGCAGGCGCTCGGTCTCCTCGTCATTGGCCAGCCGCACGCGCAGCCAGAGCGGCGCGCTGAGACGCAGCATCGGCTCCAGGCGGCGGAAGGCCTCGGCGAAACACAGCACCTCCGCACGGCCGGTCTGATCCTCCAGTTTGGCCACCGCCCAGCTCTCGCCTTTCTTATTGCGCTTCACCTGCATGCCGGCCAGCACCCCGGCCACGGAAAACTCCTCGCGTGGATGGGCGCGGCGCTCCGCCAGGCCGTCGAGCGGGGTTATGCCCAGGTCGGCGAGCAAGTCGGCGTGGCGGTCGAGCGGATGCCCGGTGACGTAAAAGCCCAAAACTTCCTTCTCGGCCGCCAGGC
>JAKAUF010000214.1 GCA_021827785.1 Acidobacteriota bacterium
GAAACCTCCCATGCTGAGCGTGTTGACCGGGTCCAGCAATCCGCGCTGATACTCCTCGCCGAAACCGCTCGCGCCCCAGTTGAAGTCAACGCCACCGCCGCCCTCGTATCCATAGCCGCGGATAAAATCCTTGGACCGCGCCGTGCCGGGAACGTTGCGGAAGCGGACGACGTAAAGCCCCGCCGGCCGGTTGGGGCCATTGATATTCGGCTTGCCGGCGACAGCGTTCAAACTGGGGAACTCACCGGCCGCGCCGCCGCCCATGATGTTGTCCATCAAATAACGTCCCAGCACGCCGCTGCTGTTGGCCAAGCCATTCGGGTACTGGCCATTCGCCGAGTTGAACAGGATGCGTACCGACTCGAAGGATTGCGCGCAGAGGGCGACGGCCCGGCCGTAGACCTCTTTTTGCTGGTGGGTGATGCGGTCAATGTAACGGATCCCGCGGGCCACGTTGCGATCCGGGTCCATGATCACTTGATGCGCCATGGCGTTGGTCAGGTGGGTACAGCGCCCGGTGCGCATCGCGTCGGCGACGGTGGTGAAGTAGGCGTTGAAATAGGAATGCGTGACGCAGCCGCGCTCGCAGGGGCCGCAGTAATGGCAGGGCGCCCGTCCATTGATGCCGCGGGTGATGTTGGCGGAGCGGCAGAGCGTGGCGGTACGGCCCAGCTTGGCCTTGACCCGCGTGCGGAACTGCCACTCCGAGCAGTTCAGCGCCATCGGCGGTTGAAAGTGGCCGTCCGGCAGCCAGGGGATATTTTCCTGCATGCCGGTGATGCCGACGTAGGGTTCGGTAATGTCGTAATAGGGGGCGATGTCGCGGTAGGTGATTGGCCAGTCCTGGCCGAAGCCATCGTGCGATGCCGCCTGGAAGTCCCAATCGCTGAAGCGCAACGCGACGCGGCCCCAAACGTTGGTGCGGCCGCCGGTAACCCGCAAGCGCCCCTGCCAGCTAAAGGGCATGCCGGGATAGGTGGTGTACGGCTCTTCAATGTCGTTGCAGAACCAGTCGTAGTTGTACTCCATGCAGGCGTAACAATCCTTCTGCACGGGTCGGGTTTTGCGGATGACCTCGGGGGCCATGTTGCGGAACTTCAACTTGAAGTCCGGCTCATGCTCCGTGAAATTCGCGTCGGATTGCTGCCGGCCGGCGTCCACCAGGCAGACCTTCAGGCCCGCCTCGGTCAGACGTTTGCAGGCCCAGCCGCCGCTGGCGCCGGAGCCAACGACGATCACGTCAAAGCTGGGGGAGGCAGAAGAGCGGGGAACAAAGACTGTAGGCGAGGCAGGTTGGTCCATGGCGGTCTGGATGCGGTCCGGGCCGGCATCCTCCCCGGCCAGTGCCGATGTTGTCACTTCACGGCGGAAGGGTCAAGAGCAGGCAGGCGGGCGAATCGGTCCCGGCGCGGCTGGCAGCGGCACTGTACGATTACATTCAGTTCGCGGGGGCCGCGCCATTTGCTCGGGGAGCAAAGCGGGCGCGGCAAGGCCGCGAAATTCCCCAGCGCCGCAGGCGCGCTGGCTGTTGGTGCGGCCCGCCCCGGCAAGCGACGCGGCGCGGCCCCCAAAGCCGGGGTCCCCAACGCGCAGCGGCGCGCGTTGGGGTGGGCAGCCGCGCTGGGGCCCGCGCCAAGCAATGCCCGCACCCCAGCGGTCGTCCCAGGTTGCCAGCGGTTGGCGCGTGGCCAACGGCACGCGGAAGCGATTGGCGTGTTCTTCGGAATACTCCTAGCCAAGTACCCGTAAACTAGGAGTTTCCGTGATGCCCACCGATCACCAATTGTGCTGCATCGGCTGTGGCCGGAGCGCGTCTCCCACCGCTCCGGATTTCCGCTGCGTGCATTGCGGTGAGTTGTTGGAGGTCGTGCTGCCCAAATCGCCGGCGGAGGCGGAAACATGGCCCCAGCGATGGCGCGAACGCCGGATTTCCTTGGCGGCGGAGGATATCAGCGGGGTATGGCGTTTTCGCGAGATGCTGCCGGCGGTGGGCGAGCCGGTGAGTCTGCGCGAAGGCAATACGCCGCTGTACCAGTTGCCGGGCTGTGGGCGGCGCCTGGGGATGACGCAGCTGTGGGCCAAGCACCAAGGAATCAATCCCACGGGCTCCTTCAAGGACACGGGCATGACGGTCGCGCTCAGCCAGGCGCGTACCGCGGGATTTCGGTGGGTGGCCTGCGCTTCGACCGGGAATACCTCGGCTTCCATGGCCGCCTACGCGGCCCGCGCCGGGCTGGGGGCGCTGGTCTTGGTCCCGGCGGGACAAATTGCCTGGGGCAAACTGGCGCAGGCGCTCGATTACGGCGCTTTGACCTGCCAAGTACAAGGGGATTTTGACGCGTGCATGCAGACGCTGAATGCCGTCGTCCGCCGCGCGCCGGTCGGGTTGGTCAATTCCGTGAATCCGTATCGCCTCGAAGGACAAAAGACGGCGGTCTATGAATTGCTGGAGCAGTTGGCGTGGCAGCCGCCGGACCATATCATCGTTCCCGGCGGTAACCTGGCCAACGCCTCGGCGATCGGCAAGGGCCTGCGCGAAATGCGGGAACGTGGCTGGATCACCCGCCTGCCAAAGGTGTCGATCGTTCAGGCGCTGGGGGCCAGTCCGCTAGCGGCGGCTTGGCGCGCCAACCGGGGCAGGGAACTGACTCCGGTCCACGCCGAGACCCGGGCCACCGCAATCCGTATCGGCAATCCGGCGTCTTGGCGCAAAGCGGTGCGGGTGCTGGAGGAAACCGGCGGGGATTGCATCGCCGTCAGCGAAGCTGAACTCGCGGCGGCCAAAGCCGAGATTGGGGCCGAAGGCATCGGCTGTGAGCCGGCTTCGGCCGCGGCCCTCGCGGGGCTCAAGCAATGGCTAAGCCGAGGCTGGATTCGGCGGGACGAAACCGTGGCGCTGGTGCTGACCGGTCACTTGTTGAAGGATGCCGACTACACCTTGGACTTCCATCGCGGGCAGATGGCCGTGGATGCCGCCGCGGAGCGTCTGCGCAGGCCTCCCGTGGAGATTCCAGCGGATGCAGCCGCGGTCTTGGCGCAGTTGGAGAAGGCGGTGCAAGTTTGACCCGGGCCGATACGCCCCTGCGCCTGTCCTTGCCGGCCACCTCGGCGAATCTGGGCCCCGGATTTGACGCGGCGGCGGTGGCCGTGGACCTGCATCTGCGCGTAACGGCGGCCCCGTCGCGGGAATGGCGCCTGCGGGCGCGCGGCCGGGATCGCGGCATTTGCGGCCGCCAAGAAAACAACTTGCTGATTTCGACTTACCGGCAGGCCCTGGCACGGGAGGGGCGGCCGGCGCCCCCGCTGCGGATGGAAGTAGTCAATGAGATTCCGGTCGGCAAGGGCTTGGGCTCCTCTGCCGCCGCGCGCTTGGCGGGTCTAGCGCTGGCCGTTCATTTCGGCCGGCTGAACTGGAGCGGCGACCGCATCGAACGGACTGCCGCGGCGTTGGAGGGCCATGGGGACAATGCGGCGGCGTGTTGGCGGGGAGGCGCCGTGTGCTGCGGCGCCGTTGGCGCGGAATTCCCTGCCGTGGAGTTAGGATGTCCGCGCTGGACGCTGGTGCTTGCGCTGCCCCGCACCCCGCTGGCGACGGAGCTGGCGCGTGCTGCTTTACCGCACCGGTATTCCCGCCAGGACGCGGTGAGCAACGTGCAAGCGGCGATGCAGTTGGCGGCGGCGCTGATCACGGGTGACAACAGCCACTTAGCAGGGGCAATGGCGGATCGCTTGCACGAACCGTATCGCGCGGCGTTGTGCCCATTATGGGGAGCGCTCAAGCCGCTCGCCGCGGCCGGGCCGGGTGCGGCCATTTCCGGCGTGGCCCTCAGCGGCGCCGGGCCGTCCGTGTTGCTGGTGGTGCGCCGCCCTTCGCGTCTTTCCACCGCCCGGCGCCGCGCCCAGGACGCGCTGCGTCGAGCCGGGCTGGATGCGGAGCTAATCACCACGAGGATCGTTGCGGGCGGAGCGCGCGCCAGTTGGGATGCGCGGCAGCGACCCGCCGTGAAGGGGGCACGCTAATGCGCAAGCGAGTCGGCGTGGGCATCGCCGGTTATGGCACGGTGGGCCGTGGCGCCGCCGAGATTCTGACGTCTCACGCCGCCGCCCTCGCGGAGCGGGCGGGAATTGCGCTTGAGGTTGCGGCCGTATGCCGCCGCCGGGTATTGCCCGCGGACGAAGTCCCGCCGGGCGCGCGCTTCTTTCAGGACTGGCGTGCCCTGGTCGCCTGCCCGCAGGTCGGCATTGTGGTGGAGACGATTGGCGGCACCGGCGACGCCGGCGAGGTGGTGCGGGCCGCATTGGAAGCGGGTAAGCCGGTGGTCACGGCGAACAAAAACCTGTTGGCCATGCACGGCGATGAGCTGTTCGCGCTGGCCGCCGAGCGGCGTCTTCCCTTGGGTTTTGAGGCGGCCGTGGCCGGCGGCGTGCCCGTGGTCCGCGCCATTACCTCCGCCGCCGCCGGCGACCAGATTCTGGCCGTGCAGGGCATCTTGAATGGCACGGCCAATTACATTCTGGGCCGGATGGAATCCGCTGGCTTGGATTTCTCCGCGGCATTGGCCGAGGCCCAGCATGCGGGCTACGCTGAAGCCGACCCAACGCTCGATTTGAACGGCGTGGATGCCCGCGACAAGCTGGCCATTCTGGCGCGATTGGCCTTTGGGGCGGGTCTAGACACGGGGGCCATTGCGACCGTGGGTATCGCCGGCATCGGCGCCGTGGACGTGCATTATGCCCGGAAGCTGGGCGGCGTCATTCGCCTGCTGGGCAGCGCCGAACGCAGCGCCGCTGGTGTTCATCTTTCCGTGCGTCCTTGGTGGGTCCCACAACAATCGCTGTTAGGCCGCGTGCAAGGCGTGAACAACGCCGTGGTGCTCACGGGCCGGAGAATCGGCCGCCAGATGTTCTATGGCCCCGGCGCCGGCGGTGGCGCCACGGGCGCGGCGGTCGTCGCGGATTTGGTGGACGTTGCGGCTGCTTTTGCCGCCGGGCGTCTGGGGGGCAGCACGCCGCCGGGATTCGGATCGGGTCCGCGGCTGCCCCTGGCGCCACCGCCCGCCGCGCCGTGGTATCTGCGTCTGACCGTGGCGGATCACCCCGGATTGTTGGCGCGGGCGGCCGGGGAACTCGCCCATCAGGGAATCAACATTGACTCCGTGGTGCAAGAGCCGGGCATGGATAAACAGCGGCTCTCGTTTGTGATCACCACGGAGCCGGCGGCCGAAGCGGCCATCGAGGCGGCGGAAGCGGCGATGAATGCCCATGGCGATCTTCTTGAGCCGGTCCTGCGCCTGCGCATGGCGGAAGAGCAGGCCTAGCCGCCGCCCAACCGCGGTGGACGAACGGTTGCGCCCGGCGCTCGCAGAATCGAATTCGGCATGGATTTATCAACCGCGGTCCAACTCATTCCCGGTGTAGGACCCAAATGGGCCCCGCTGTTGGTGCAGCACGGTTTGGAAACGGTCGAGGACCTGCTGTATTACCTTCCCTTCCGCTACGAGGACCGGAGCTTGGTGCGCCGCGTGGCCGAACTGGAAGCGGGCATGACCGCTACGGTGCGCGCCACGGTTACCGCCGTGCGCACGGTGCGCACCCGGCGCGGCATGACGCTGCTTCGCCTTACCGCCGAGGATCAGACCGGCCGGTTGCGCTGCACCTGGTTTCACGCCGACTATCTGCGGGAGCGATTCCAGCCTGGCCAGGTGCTGGCTCTCTACGGCCGCGTCGAGACCGAAGCGGGAACCTTCGAAATGCGGCAGCCGGAGTTCGAATTGCTCCGGCAGCGGCCGGGCCCGGCGCCGCCGCCGGTGCTCGAGCGCAATCAGGCAGGCATGGAGTCGCTCAAGCTGGGCCGAATTGTCCCGGTGTATGCTGCCCTCGGGGCGCTCACCTCGGGACGCATTCGCTGGCTCATCGCCAGCGCGCTGCGCGCCATTCCTCACCATCTGCCGGAAACATTGCCCGCCAAAATCCTGGAAGCCTTGCAGCTGCCGGACCGTTATTCCGCCTTCCAGGAAGTCCATTTCCCAGCGGCCGGCGCCTCCTTGGCGCAACTGCAAGCGGCGCGCACGCCCGGCCATCGCCGGCTCATCTTCGAGGAGCTGTTCTTTTTGGAATATGGCATCGCTCTCAAGCGCCGCAAGATGCTGCGCCAAGCCGCTCCGGTCATGGCCATCACGCCCGCCGTTCGCGAACGCCTGAAGCAAATGCTGCCATTTCACCCCACCGCGGATCAAAAGCGGGCGCTGAAGGAAATCGCCGCCGACATGGCGGCGGGCCATCCCATGCGCCGCCTGCTCCAGGGGGACGTCGGCTGCGGCAAAACGCTGGTCAGCCTTCAGGCGGCCGTGATCGCGATCGAAAACGGCTATCAGGCCGCGCTGATGGCGCCGACGCAAATTCTGGCTGCGCAGCATTATCGCTCCGCGTGCGCGCGCCTCGGCGGATATCGCGTCGAGCTCGTTACCGCCGCCACCTCGCGCCGCCGCTCCACGCGCCAATTCGCCGGCGCCGCGGCGCCCCAGTTGCTGGTCGGCACGCAGGCGCTGCTGGCGCGCGGCTTGCAAATCCACCGCCCAGGTTTAATCATCGTGGATGAGCAACACCGCTTCGGCGTGATGCAGCGTTTCGAGCTGTTGCGCAAGGGCGGCGCCGCGGCCGGCGAATCGGCGCATCTCTTGGTCATGACCGCGACGCCGATTCCGCGCACGCTGGCCCTTACGCTCTATGGCGATCTCGAAGTCAGCGTAATTCGGCAAATGCCGCCCGGCCGCCCGCCGTGCGTTACCAGGGTGGTCGAAAGCAATCAAGAATCCATGATGCTGGAGTTCGTGCGCCGCCAACTCGCCCGTGGCCGGCAGGCCTATTTCGTCTATCCCACGATTGACGATAGCGCGAAGCCGGATCTCCAGCCCGCGCTGCGCATGGAGCGGGTCCTGCGCGAGGTGTATGCCGAGTATGCGGTGGGAATCCTGCACGGACGCATGAGTGATGAGCAAAAGGCCCAGGTGCTGGAGGCCTTTGCCGCGGGCGCAATCCAAGTGCTGGTGGCGACCTCGGTGATCGAGGTCGGACTGGACGTTCCCAACGCGACGGTAATGGTCATTGCGGATGCGGGACGGTTTGGCATCGCGCAGTTGCACCAGTTGCGGGGCCGCATCGGGCGTCCGCAGCCCAGCGGCGCCGGCGGGCGGGCCTATTGCTTTTTGCTGCCCGGCGCCAACGCCGGCGACCTTGCCCGTCGGCGCCTCGAGGAAGTCGCCGCCAGCAATGACGGCTTTGCCTTGGCGGAAACCGATCTTCGCCTGCGCGGTCCGGGCGAGGTCTTCGGCTCCCGCCAGAGCGGCGTACCTGCGCTCGAAGTGGCGGATCCGTTGCGGGACCAGGATCTAGTTGCGGCGGCGCGCGCCGAAGCGCGACGCTACGTGGACGCGGCGCCGCTGGAGGATCAGCGTGCTCTCGTGCGCCACATTCAGCTCCGCTGGCAGCGAAAATACGGATTAGTCGAAATCGGCTAGAAGGCGGGGTGGAATGGTGCGGGAATTTAGCGAAGCGGAGGTGGAGGAACGCCTGCCGATGAGCGTTGCCCTGGAGGCGGTTGCGGCGGCGATGCGCGCTCTCGCGGCCGGTCAGGCTGTCAACCAGCCTCGTCGCCGCCTGTCTTTGCCGGCCGCGCCCGGCGGACCGCGGAGCCGGGCCATGTTGCACGCGATGGAGGGGGCGGTATACAGGAACGGCCGCTGGTATTTCGGCTACAAGATCTACAGCACGGGTTCCGCTGGAGCGCATTTCACCGTCGGTTTGTATGATGGCGAAACCGGTGCGCCGCTCGCGCGCTTTGCCGCCGACCGCCTCGGCCAGCGGCGGACCGGAGCTGCAAGCGCGCTCGCAACGCAATTTTTGTCTCCCGCGGACGCTGACGACGTGGCGGTCATCGGCGCCGGATGGCAAGCGGAAAGCCAGCTGGAGGGGATCGCCATGGTTCGGCCGCTGCGGCGCATCCGCGTGTTCAGCCGCCGCGTCGAGAATCGGAATCGCTTTGCCGATACAATGTCGCAGCGGCTTGGAATCCAGGTGGCGGCGTCCCAGTCCGCCGCCGCGGCGGTGCAAGGCGCTGCCATTATCGTTACCGCGACTACCGCGCCCACCCCGGTCCTCGCCGACGCCGATCTAGCGCCGGGCGCCCACATCAATGCGATTGGCTCCAATGCGGCGGGCCGGCGGGAACTGGAGGCCGCCACCGTTCTTCGTGCTTCCCGCTTGGTGGTGGACAGCCGGGAACAATGCCGCCAGGAAGCCGGCGACCTGCTCGCTGCCTTTGCAGATCAGGACTCGGGTTGGGATTGCGTGGAGGAACTCGCGACCGTGGTGGCCGCTGGACCTCGGCCCCGCGATCCTGGTGCCTTGACCCTGTTCAAATCCACCGGGATGGCCATTTGGGATGTAGCCTGCGCCGCCGCGATCTGGGAGCAAGCGGGCTAAGCTCAACCGCCGGCGGCGTCGCGGCTGGGTTGGCGCGCGCTTTCCCGCGACCGCACGACAACTTAAGATGGAAAGGCCGTGGATTCTCCCGCCAATTCCGCTTCCGGCGACAGCGATACGGCCATCCGGCCGCCATCGCGGCCATCGCGTCCAATGCGCGTTCCGATGCGCTGGCTGCGCGACGTTGCGGTCGCTTTGGCGTCGGCGCTGCTCATCATTCTTTTTGTCTATCAGCCGGTGCGAGTCGAGGGCTATAGCATGATGCCTAGAGTCGCGAATAATGAGCGGCTTGTCATCAACAAGTTCATCTATCACTTTACGTCCGTGAACCGCGGAGACGTGGTGGTATTTCACTATCCCCTCAATCCCTATATCAGCTTCATCAAGCGCGTGATCGGCCTTCCGGGCGATCGGGTGCAGATCGTGGATGGCCGCGTCTACATTGACGGGCGCCGATTGCTCGAGCCCTATGTTCTCCCCCGCTACCGGGGCGACGAAAATTTTCCTCTCATTGTCGTTCCACCCCACCACTACTTCGTGCTCGGTGACCATCGCGACGCGTCCAACGACAGTCGCGACTGGGGTTGCCTGGCGCGACGTTACATCTTCGGCAAGGCCGTCTTTGCGTATTGGCCCATCGGGAAGGTCGGGCTGATCCACTGAACGCCGGCTACGACGCCAGGAACGGCGCCGCGGCTGCCGCCGGCAAAATCACGGCACAATAGCGCTCAGCAGGGATTCCCATGACTGGCCTCGTGATCGTCCTGTTCGGTTTGCTGCTTGGCAGCTTCCTGAATGTTTGCATTTACCGCTTGCCGCGCGGTCTTTCCGTGGTGCATCCCGGTTCCAGCTGTCCCTACTGCCGCCATGCCATCTCCGCATGGGAAAACATTCCGCTTTGCAGCTTCCTGTTCCTAGGCGGGCGCTGCCGCGCCTGTCGCGAGCCTATTTCCTGGCGCTATCCCTTCGTTGAAGCCCTCGCGGGCGCCGCGTTTTATTGGAGTTTTCACCGCTACGGGGGCTCGGCGGAGTTCCTGCGCATCGCGTTCTTTTTGGTCGCGATTCTCGCGCTCATATCCACGGATTGGGACCTGCAACAATTGCCAGACGAGATTACGCTCGGCGGCCTCGGGGTGGGGCTGGCGTTTGGTGCGTGGCGATCATGGGCAATGCCCACGGGGCCGGGAATCACCTTCGTATCCGCATTGATCGGTGCGGTGGTTGGCGGCGGAATCTTGTGGGTGCTCGGAGAAGGGTATTTTCGCCTCCGCGGCCGCGAAGGAATGGGGCTGGGTGACGTAAAGATGATGGCGTTCGTGGGCGCGTTTATCGGTTGGCAACTGACCCTGATCACGCTCGCGCTGGCGGCCATTGTCGGCTCGGTGGTTGGCGTGGCCCTCGCCGCGGTGGTCTTTGTCCGTCGCGTAGTGCGTGGCCGGCGGCGCAGTCGCGGTTGGGGGGAGGCGGTGCGCCGCAGCCGGGAAAGCGTCGCGGTGTTTTTTGCCTGGCGCGCATTGCCGTTCGGTGTATTTTTGGGGGCGATGGCCGTGGTCAGTTGGTCATGGGGCGCCACGCTGTGGCATTGGTACGCTGCACGAATCCTGCGGTGAGTCGCTTTCCCTACAGCTGGCCAAACCGCGCATGAGCCCCACCAGCCTCAATTTGATCGTCTTCGTCAGCATTGGGCTGGCGTTGCTCTGCCT
This sequence comes from Acidobacteriota bacterium, assembly GCA_021827785.1. Lineage (GTDB taxonomy): Bacteria > Acidobacteriota > Terriglobia > Terriglobales > SCQP01 > JAKAUF01. The sequence goes on from JAKAUF010000214.1 coordinate 10,185, forward strand.
CTTGGGCATCGCCATGTACGTCATTCATCGTCTTTCCCGCCGCGCGGATTCGCGGCGAACGTCGCCTGGCGCGGAATCCCACGGCGCGGCTTGGCCGACCCCGCCTGGGGTTTTGGTGGAGATGGTCTCCCGGCTGAAACGCCAAGATCAGGAACTGGAAGTGCTGCGCCGGGAGGCACGCCGCCGGGATCAGGATAGTCTCCGCATCTCGCGCAATTTGTTGAGCCATTTGCCGAGCGGAGTAATCTTTTTCGACCGCCAGGCGATCGTGCAGCAGGCCAATCCCGCGGCGCGCGCGGCTCTGGGGTTCGCCTCGCCCCAGGGCCTCCGCGCGGCTGAACTGTTCAGATCCGCGGAGGTGCGTGAGGCCGACGGCTCGTTACTCGGACCGGCGGCCGTGCTGGTGCAACAGGCTTTGTCCTCTGGCCAGGCCCTCCAGCGCAAGGAGCTGGACTATCAAACTCCCGCGGGCGAGGTCCGTCGGCTGGGTTTGACGTTCTCGCCGGTTGCCGCCGCCGCGTTGGGTCCGGGCCACATCAGGGAGGAAGACCTGGGGCTGATCTGCCTTTTGACCGACCTCACGGCAATTCGCGCCTTGGAGGGCGAACTTCAGCGGCGCCAGAACCTGGCCTCTTTGGGCGAAATGGCCGCGGGCATTGCGCACGAGTTTAAGAATGCCCTGGCGACCATTTCTGGATATGCGCAGATGCTCACCGCCGGACTGGCCGCCAGCCCGGCAGCGAGCGATCAGCGGCTCTATGCGGATCGCATCCTCGAACAAACCGCGGCATTGAGCCAAATGGTGGGAGAGTTTCTCCTCTTTGCGCGGCCTCTGGATGCTCACCTGGAGCCGGTCGCTTTGTATCCGTTGCTACGCGAGTGCCTGGAGGAACTCCAAGGTCAGGAGTGGCCAGGCGTCGAGTTTACCTTCGCCAATGGGGGCGAGCCCCAGCCGTCGGATTCGTCTTGTCGGATCATGGCGGACCCGGTATTGATCAAGCGCGTTTGGCTGAACCTGCTGCGCAATGGCGCCGAAGCGATCATGGAGGCGGCGCGTCCCGACCGCAAGGGGGAAGTGACCGTTCGCGTGGCCACCGACGCCATGGCTGCGCACGTTAGCATTGCCGACACCGGGTCCGGCGTCCCGTCCGATCTGGCGGATAAGATCTTTATTCCCTTTTTCACGACCAAGTCCAGCGGCAGCGGCCTCGGCCTCTCCGTGGTGTACAAGATTACGGCGGCGCATCATGGCACGGTGTCGCTGGCCGGCACTGCCGGCGGCGCCATTTTTACCGTGACCTTGCCCTTGGCCGAGCGGGCGTTGAACGCCGCCGCCGGCGGCGCTGGCCATCCGGCCAGCTAGGGCGCAAGTTCGGTTTGTGGTACAACAAGTCGCAGGAGCGAAAACATCATGCGGGGTAATGGAACCCTTGTCGGGTTGCCGCGGGCGATAAATTCGATCGTAGTGGCTGGCTGCCTCGCCGCGCTGCCATGCCTCGCGTGCGCGGCGGCGCCTTCGCATCGTCAGCATCATGCCGCAACTTCATCCCCGGCGGCTGGCCAGCCCGCATCTCTCGGCGCGTTGGCGCGCCGGGTTCGCGCCGAACGGATCCGCTCCGAGCGCCAACAGCCTCCCCCGGTCTATACGAATCGAAACATTCCCCGCGCTGGGCACATCTCGGTTTTTGGCCGCGTGCCGGCGACGCCCGCGCCACGGCCCGCGGCCGCGGCGAGCCGCGCGCAGGCGCGCGCCGCATGGCGCAAGCAGGTGGCCGCCGCCCGCCGCCAGTTGGCGCTCGACCAGCGGGCTCTCAGCGTCAATCAGCGGGAACTGAATCTCTCACAGATGCAGTACTATTCCAATCCCAACGTGGCGCTACGGCAACAGTATTCCCGCGGCGATATCCAGCGCGGGGCCGCGAAGGTCAAGGATCTGCAGCAAAAGATTCAGGCGGATCAGCAGCGATTGCAGGAATTGCAAGACGCCGAGCCGGCGCCGGAGCAGTAAAGCCGGCGCGCAATCACGAAGGCTTGGCGCGGGCAAATCGGTGATCCGCGCTTCCGCGACGCCAAATCTCGCCCCGCCGACGCGCCATCTTAACCGTTTGGCGATGAACCGTCCGTCGCCTGGTGCGGCGTGGCCTGGGCGTGCCGGCGCGGCTCGCCGGGCTTTACATCACCGCCCGGATCATTCCGCCGTCCACTTGCAATGTCGCTCCCGTGATGTAGCTGGCGGCGTCGGAGAGGAGAAACGCCGCTGCCCGCCCAAACTCCTCCGGCTGCCCATAGCGTCCCAGGGGAATGTTGGCCTTCATTTTTTTCTGCTGCTCGTCCAGCGTAATGCTCAGCCGTTGGCTGTTGACCTCGTCAAGGTGCCGCACCCGGTCGGTGGCGATGCGCCCGGGAATCAATTGGTTGACGCGTACACCCTGTGCGGCGTACTCGCCGGCCAACGTCTTGGCGAGCGCCGAGACTGCCGGTCGCAGGACATTGGACAGCGCCAAGTTCGCGATCGGCTCCTTGACCGACGACGACGTGGAGAACAGGATCGAGCCCCTGCCCTGTTCCGCCATGGCGGGCGCCACCACGCGCACCAAGCGGATGACGCCGAGGACCAGAAGCTCGAACGCCTCCCGCCAGGCGGCATCGTCCGTGCCGGCAAAGCGGCCTGGGGGCGGGCCGCCGGAGTTGGCGAACAAGAGCTCAATCGGGCCCAGTTGCTCGAGGGTCTGCTGGCGCCATGCCGCCAGTGCTTCCCCCGAGCGCACATCTCCATGGCAGCCGATGGTTTTGCGTCACGACGATGAACTGCGGCCGGTGCTCTGCGCAATGCGCCGGGCCGCCTCCTGGCTATGTTCCGCATTGCTGGAGCCAATGGACACCAGTGCGCCCTCCGCGGCGAGCGCTTGCGCCACGGCAAACCCCAATCCGCGGCTGCCGCCGGCGACCATGGCGACCTTCCCTTTGAGCCCTAAATCCACGCGTCCTCCCGGTATGTTGCTTGCAGCCAGCTTAGCAGCCGGTCCAGTTGCGCCACCGTGCCGGCATCCAAGGCTGGCGCCGGCGGCCGCACGGTGGCGGTCGCTAACCAGCCCCTTCGCCGCATGATCTCCTTGCGGATCGCAATCCCAATGCCTTCCTGGAATTCAAACCGCATTAGCGGCGCGTAGCGGTAAAACACATCGGCGGCCTGATCCAACCGGCCGCCATGAAAGGCTGTCACGATCGCGCGCAGGATCTCTGGATAGGCGAACCCGGTCATGGCGCCATCGCCGCCGGCGAATAATTCCTCCAGCAGAAACGTGCCCCCGAGCCCGCCAAAAATCTTGAGCTGCGTGCCGCAAAGCCGCCGCAAAGCAGCGATCTTGCGCGGCGTTGGTGGATCTTCCAGCTTGATGGTCTGCGCGGCCGGAACTTCCCGCGCAATGCGGGCGAGCAATTCCGCCTCCATGGTGTACCCGGAGATCGGCGGAAAATCCTGCACGACGATGGGGATGTCCACGCCTTCCGCCAAGGCGCGAAAATGGGCGACCACCGCCGCTGAATTCAGTTTGGCCAGCCGGGGTGGACTGACCATCACCGCGGCGCATCCGGCCGCCCGGGCGCGCTCGGCATATTGAATGCACGCGTGGCTCCCGCCCGCGGTGGCTCCCGCCACCACCGGCACTCGACCCGCCACCTGCTCCAATACGGTATCCAGCACCAGGGCGCGTTCATCGTCGGTCAGGCGAGCCACTTCGCCGGTCACGCCCAGCGCGGTGAACCCCTGCACGCCGGCGGCTAGCAAGCCCTCCACCACCCGGCCCAAGCTGGCTCGGTCCACCACGCCGGCGGCGTCAAACGGAGTGGGGAGGACAGAGTACACGCCTTCGATTGCCATAAGCCGAACCCCCAGCGCCTAAAACAGGTTGCGCAACAAGAACGTTACGTTGGCCGGGCGTTCCGCCAGCCGCCGCATGTACCACGGAAACCAATAATCGCCGTAGGCGATCAGCACGGTGGAGCGCCACCCCTCGCGCGCCAGCCTGATCTGCTGCGCACGTTGAATCCCATAAAGCATTTGGAACTCGATCGCCGGCTTCAGATCGTTGGCCGCCGCGTACTCGCAAACCTGCGCGATCATCCGGCCGTCATGCGTCGCCACCGCCAACTGGAGCCCGGCCTCGCGCGCATCGGGCGCCAACATGCGTTTCGTAAGCTGGTAGTAGTTTTTGTCCACTTCCGCCTTGTCGCGGAACGCCACCGAGGGCGGTTCTTGGTAGGCGCCTTTCACCAGCCGAATCGCCGGACCCAGGGGTAGCAACGATTCCACGTCCGCCGCCGTGCGGTGCAGATAGGCTTGCAGGCATACCCCGACGTTGGCGAATGCCCGCCGGGCCCGCCGATACAAATTTAGCGTCGCGTCCACGTAGCCGCTCGCTTCCATGTCAATCCAAACGATGGGCGTCGGCTCCTCCGCCGCCGCCGCGGCGGCAATGCTGGCTTCGATGATGCGGATCACGCTGGCAAAACAAAACTCCGGATCGAAATCCAACCCCAGTTGCGTAAGCTTCACCGAAACCGTGGCGGGCAGCTTCCGTTCCATGATCTGTGGATACAGCCCGACGTAGTGGTCCGCGACCCGCTCGGCTTCCGTGCGGGAAGTGACGTTTTCGCCTAATTTCGTGAAAACCGTTCGTACCCCCTCGCGCCACATCACCTCGGAGGCCTGCAACCCGTCCGTTGCGTCCTCGCCGGGCATGAAGCGGGTGACCGCCCGCCGCACAAAGCGGTAGCGAGGTGCGCGCTCGCGCAGGAAACGGCTGTTCGATGCGGTAAGAAAAACGCTGCGTCCCAAGCCCATAGTTGGTTCGTTCTGAAAAGGATACCGTATGGGATACGGCGGCGGAAAGCAATCGCTTTTTTCACCGTACCCCTTCGTGCGGTGGTTGCAACCGCGCGATATGACCAGCGTCAATGTAACCCGGTCCGCACGATGGGATGCGAGTCGCGGTCGGCGCCGGCCTCGCGGAAGCCCCTTCCTCGCATTCGCTGGTGTCCTCCGTTTGCCTTCGGCCCCGATACCCGCGGCTTGGGGTCGCACGGGATCCCGGTCCTGTTTCTTGGGCCCGCTTCCTGGTCTGTACCCCTGTTCGCGGGCGCAGGTGGCGTACGCCCCGGCGAACAGGGCCTCCGCTGGGGCATTTTGGTGTGATTTGGTAACAGAATCATCGGCCGCCCTCGGAAACGGCATCTCGCGCCATCGTCTGCTTCGCCCGCTCGGTCATCGAAGTGGTCGGCCGGCAGTCAGAAGATCGCGGCCTCCGCGGGACCGCCTCCGGCGACCGGCTCAGCGGCTACCGCACCACAACAAGCGGTAGTCCTTCCAGTGATTTACCCACGATCTCGGCGGATCGGCGGGCAATTACGGCAAAAAACACGGCGAATATACCTTGACGCGGGGGGGGGAGCTGGGGGACATTCAGTCACACTCGTTTCCCATGGCTCGGCTTCCGCCCTGACCGGACCGATGGTCCGGCGGATTCGTGGAATCGGCCCGAGAGTGGCAAAGAACGTGCGGCAAGGCTTCCACAAAGGTGGCTAGAACCATGCCAGATTCGCCCGAAGTCATGAATATCCGCCAAGCGGCGGATTACTTGGGCATTTCGAGCGACACGCTCTACAAATACTTGGCGGAGGAGCGTATCCCCGCATTCAAGTTGGGCAACCGCTGGAAATTCAAGAAAAGCGTGCTGGACCGTTGGATGGAGCGCCAAAGCTTTCCAGTCGCTTCCGTCGCCGAGTCGGCGCGCTCCGCGCGCGAAGAAAAGGGAAGGGGCAACCGCTGATGCCGCGCAAAGCGAAAAGCAAGCCGCTGTTGGGCTTGGATGTCGGCTCCAGCGCCGTGAAGCTGGTCGAGGTGCGGCGCGCGAAGCAGGGCTTGGAAGCCTCGGCCATCGACCTGCGGGCGCTCTCGCCGGATGTCGTTGTGGACGGCGCCATCGTGGACAATTTGGCTCTCGCCAGCAGCGTCGCCCAGATGCTGAAGGACAGCCGCGTCCACAATCGCTCCGTCGCCACGGCCGTCAGCGGCAACTCCGTCATCGTCAAGCAGATCTCCATGCCCGCCATGACCGAGGAGGAGCTGGCGGAGACCATTGAGACCGAAGCGGCCCAGCACATTCCCTTCGAGCGTTCCGATGTCCACATGGATTACCAGATTCTGGACATCAAGGACAGCGGCGCGATGGATATCCTGCTGGTCGCCGTCAAGAAGGACAAGGTGGGCAACTACACCAACGCCCTGAGCATGGCCGGCCTTTCCGCCGTGGTCATGGACCATGATACGCTATGATCCGCTGGCGCTGGAGAATTGCTACGAATACAACTACGAGCCCGCGCCCGACGAGATCGCCGCGCTCCTGAACGTCGGCGCCAGCGTCACCAACATCGTCGTCACCAAGGGCGCCGTGCCGCTATTTACTCGCGACGTCAGCGTCGGCGGCAATCAGTACACCGACGCCTTGCAGAAGGAGTTTCATCTCTCCGCCGATGCGGCGGAGGCGGTCAAGCTGGGCCGGGCCAACGGCGACGGCGTGGACGAGTCGCGGCGCCTTCCGGTGCTGCAATCCGTCACCAAGCTCATCGTGCTGGAGGTGCAAAAGACCTTCGACTTCTTCCGCGCCTCGACCAACGGCCAGCGGATCGCCCACATGTACCTCTCCGGCGGCGCCGCGCAGACCACCGGCCTGAAGGACACGCTACAGGAGGAGTTTGGCGAAGTCGTGGACTTTCTCGATCCGTTTCGTCGCATCGCCTATCCCGACAATGGCCCCCTTGCCGAGGCCATTCGTCGCGAGCGCCCGCGCCTCGCGGTTGCGGTTGGCCTTGCCCTGCGGAGCTTTGACGACCTATGATCCGCATCAACCTGCTCGAGGCCACCGCCAAGCGCCCGCGCGCCTCCAAGACCCCGGAGATGTTTTCCGCCTCCGGCGCCTCGCCGGCCGCGCTCGCCGGCGTGGGCATGCTCATCCTCGCCGTCGTTCTGCTCTTGGCGCATTATTTCTATCTCCAGCACCAGGCATCGAGCCTTGCCGTGCAACTCGCCGCCGCGCGGCAAGAGTCCAGCCGTTTGCAAGCCGTGCGCCGCGAATTCGAGCAAACCACGCAGCGCCGGCAGCTCCTCGAGCAGCGCATTCAGATGATCAACGGCCTCAAACAAGGCCAGTCCGGGCCCTCGGCGCTTCTGGACGCGCTGGGAAGCGGCGTGGACGGCACGCCCGCGGTTTGGCTGGATGCGGTCGCGGAAAAGTCCGGCGTCCTCACCATCCATGGCTCGGCGCTGAACTTTGACGCCGTCGCCAATCTCATGACGTCCTTGCGGCGCACCGGCTACTTCACCCACGTCAATCTTGCCAGTTCCGCCCAGCAGAGCGCGAAACGCGGCATCTGGCCATTTGCTTTCATCCTCACCGCTCAGGCCGGCGCCCCGAGTGGGTCATCGCCTGCAAGTGATCGGAATCGGAGCTGACGCATGCCCCAGTTCAATGACATGCCCCCCCGGTCGCAGTTCCTGCTCTTGCTGGTGCTGGCGATAGTCGTGTTCTTCGCGGGTGAATATGCCTGGTTGGGTCCCAACCAAGCCGCGAACACCGCCACCGCGCAGCAGTTGGCGCAAATCCAGGCGCAGAACAACAGTCTTAAACCCTACGCCCGCCGCACCGAATTGCTGCGCGCCGAAAATCTCACCTTGGAACGGCAGCTGCAAACCTTGCTCAGCATCGTGCCCAGCAAGCAGGCGACGGACACGTTCTTGCGCACCGTGCAGGCGGCGGCGCTGCGCAGTTCCGTGCATATCCGCTCGGTGGTGGCCAAGCCCCTGGTGAAAAAGCAGTTCTATACCGCTGCTCCCTTCCAAGTGGCTCTCGATGGCGGCTATCAGAATTTGCAGGCGTTCTATCGCCGTTTGGCGCAACTCCGCCGCATCGTGGACGTGAACTCCCTTTCCCTGAAGCGCCTGGGCAAGACCACGAATGCCGCCTTGCCCTACCAACCCGGGGAGTCCGTGACTGCCAACTGCATCTTGACCACGTTTTATAGCCAAGGCGCTCCCGCCTCCCGGCCGGTCGCGCCTACCCCGCAGGGGAGGGCCCGATGAGATGCTCCTTTGTACCGGGCGGCGCCGCCCGGGGCCGCTTGCCTCTCGCACTGCCGCTCGGCCTGGCGGCGCTCGTCGTCGTTTTGGTCAGCGTACCCGCCTGGGCGATTCAGCATGGGCGCCGCGATCCGTTCCATTCCCTCATTCCCGCGGCGGTCGGCAAGGGTCAGCACCGCTCGAATCGCCCCGTGGGTCGGGCGGGATTGGAGATTGATCGCTTAACCATTCAGGCCGTCGCCATCGGTGGTCCGACCGGACCCGTGGCGCTGGTCGCGGATTCCTCCGGCGCAACCTATTTCCTCCGCCCCGGCGAGCGGATTTTCGACGGCGTGGTTCTGCGCCTTACGCCTAACGGGATGTGGTTCCGCCGCACCAGATCCGTCGCCACCGGCCAATCCGTCGGCGCAAAAGTATTTCGGGGCATTGACCCGCAACCCCAACCCGGCGAAGGGAAATGACGATGATCGCAAACGCCAACCAGACATTCCGACCGCGGCTTCGCTGCGCTAGCCGCTTCGCGCGCCTAGCCCCAGCCTTGCTGCTGGCGCTGACGCTCCCATCCGCTGCCACCGCCAATACACCGCTGGCTGCCGCTGCGCCCGTCGCCAACGCGCAAGCACCCAAATCCGCCGCTCCCGCTTCAGTTCCGCCGACCGCCAAGGGCGAGCCCGCTCCTCTGGCGAAGATCTGGCGCCTTACGGTCATCAAGCAGCCCACGCGCACCGTCATCAACGTCTCTACCCTCCCGGGGCTGCCCCAGCACTCGGCCTTTACCTTGCGGCATCCGGATCGCTGGGTGCTGGATTTTAAAGGCTCGGCCTTCAGTTTGCCCCGCCGCCATTGGACCGTGGCGACGGCGGCCATCGCCGACCTGCGGGCGGGCCAGTTCAATCCCACCACCGTCCGCCTCGTGCTGGATCTGCACCATCCGGTCACCCCGCAGCTCCAAGCCGCGGCTCACGGCCTGCGCATCATTATTCCCGACCAACCTGCGCCCGCTGCTCAAGCCAGCGCTGCCGCACAGGCTAATCTCGCCGCGCGCCGTCAAGCCCAACGGAAGCGCCAAGCCCAAGCCAAATTGCAAGCGGAGCGCCAAGCCGAAGCGAAGCGTCAAGCCGAAGCCAAGCAAAAAGCCGAGCGCCTGGCGGAGGCCAAGCTCGCAGCCAAACGCCGCGCCGCCCGTCTTGCCGCCCAGCGCCGTGCCGCCGCCCAATTGGCCGCCTCGCGCCAGGCCGCGCAATCCGCCTGGCATCCTGCCCCGGCGCCCGCCCATGTAGTGCCTGTCGCCGCCGCTCCGGCCGCGTCTCGGCCCATTTCCGCGCCGGCCACGGTTGCCGACAATCAGCCGCGGGCCGCCACTCCGCCGCGTCCAAGCGCCGAGGCCGCCCCTCGCCCCGCCTCAATGTCGGTCGGGGCCGCTAGCGCGCGACCGGTCTCCCAAGCATCCTACTTCACCCCGCGTGGTGTCGCTCCACAATCGCTCAAGGAGCCGCTGCGCGTGGCCATACAGGGCATCACCCCGGGCACCGGCAAGCCCACGGTCTACACCGGGGAGCGCATCACCCTCAACCTTAAGCACGCGTCGCTGACGGATTTCTTCCGGCTCATCAACCAAATCAGCGGCCTCAACGTGATCGTGGATCCCAGCGTCCACGGCTCCGTCACCATGGTGCTGCAAGACGTGCCCTGGGATCAGGCTCTGGACTTGGTGCTGCGCAACTACAGCCTCGG